>JAIQFR010000173.1 GCA_020073205.1 Terriglobia bacterium | reverse complement strand
AGCGCGTAGCGCACGACCTTGGTCGGATCGATGATCCCCGCTTCGATCATGTTGACAAATTTGTCGTTCTGGGCGTCGAACCCCTTGTCCTTCTCGTCCTTCGGAAACTCTTTGACCTGGTTGACGATGACGGAGCCCTCGTACCCGGCATTGTTCGCGATCTGTCGGATCGGTTCCTCCATTGCGCGCTTGACGATCTTGATGCCGCTCGCCATGTCCTCGTTCTTCTCCTTCTTCGCCAAGTCCTCGAGCACGGGGATGCAGCGAAGCAGGGCGACGCCGCCGCCGGGGACGATCCCCTCCTCGACGGCCGCCTTGGTGGCGTGCATGGCGTCCTCGACCCGGGCCTTCTTCTCCTTCATCTCGGTCTCAGTGGCCGCGCCGACCTTGATCACCGCGACGCCGCCCACCAGCTTCGCGAGCCGCTCCTGCAGCTTCTCGCGGTCGTAGTCCGACGTGGTGTCCTCGACCTGGGTGCGGAGCTGCTTCACGCGACCCTCGATCGCCTTGGCCTTGCCGGCGCCCTCGACGATCGTGGTGTTCTCCTTGTCGATGACGACCTTCTTGGCGCGGCCCAGGTCCTCGAGCTTGACGTGTTCGAGTCGGATCCCCAGGTCCTCGGTGATGCACTTGCCGTTCGTGAGGATCGCGATGTCCTCGAGCATAGCCTTGCGGCGGTCGCCGTACCCCGGCGCCTTCACCGCGGCGACGTGCAGCGTGCCACGCAGCTTGTTGACCACCAGGGTGGCCAGCGCCTCACCCTCCACGTCCTCGGCGATGATCAGCAGGGGCTTGCCCAGCTTCGCCACCTCCTCAAGCAACGGGAGCAGGTCCTTCATGGCGGAGATCTTCTTCTCGTGGATCAAGAAGTAGGCGTCCTCGAGTACCACCTCCATCCGCTCTGGATCCGTGATGAAGTACGGGGACAGGTAGCCGCGGTCGAACTGCATCCCCTCGACGACCTCGAGCGAGGTCTCGAGCCCCTTGGCCTCCTCGACGGTGATCACGCCGTCCTTCCCCACCTTCTCCATCGCCTGGGCAATGATCTCGCCGATGGACTCGTCGTTGTTCGACGAAATGCGACCCACCTGCGCGATCGCCTTGCCGGCGATCGGGCGCGAGAGCTTCCGGATATCAGCGACCGCGGCCTCGACGGCCTTCTCGATGCCTCGCTTGATGTCCATGGGGTTGCCGCCGGCGGTCACCGCCTTGACGCCCTCACGGAAGATCGCCTGGGCCAGGACCGTGGCGGTGGTGGTGCCGTCACCGGCCACGTCCGACGTCTTGCTGGCGACCTCACGCACGAGCTGAGCGCCCATGTTCTCGCGGGGGTCCTCGAGCTCGATCTCCTTCGCCACGGACACGCCATCCTTCGTGGACAGCGGCGAACCGAACCTCTTGTCGAGGACGACGTTCCGGCCCTTCGGCCCCAGGGTGATCTTCACGGCGTCGGCGAGCTTGTTGACGCCGCGCAGCATCGCCTGCCGCGCGTCCTCGGAATACGTGATATTCTTAGCAGCCATCGCTTCTCGACCTCCTGAAAAGAGCTTTTCTCGCGTGAAACCCGGCCCGCCGGCGCCTCGAAGCGTCCTTGGGCCGGAGCCCGCCGCTCGTCCCGTCCAGCTAGCCGAAGATTCCGAGGACCTCGTCCTCGCGCAGGATGACGTGCTCGTCGTCGTCGATCTTGATCTCGGTGCCGGTGTACTTGCCAAAGAGGATGCGGTCGCCGACCTTCACCTCGAGCGGGATTCTCTTGCCGTTCTCGTCGAGTTTCCCTTTGCCCACCGCGATCACCTTCCCCTCCATCGGCTTCTCCTTGGCGGTGTCGGGGACGATGATGTTCCCGCGCTTCTGCTCCTTCTCCTCGATCCGCTTCACGAGGATCCGGTCGTACAGGGGCTTCACCTTCATGTCCTCGACCTCCTTGATCTTAAGTTGCCTTTTGTGAAGCACTTACCAACACTGACTAGCACTCACCACACACGAGTGCTTGTACTATAGGATCGCGTTCCGAGGCTGTCAAGGCTGCGGGGGGTCGCTCCGGGGCTCGGCGGGACGCAGCAACAGGTGGTGACGTTGCCCGCTTGATAAGGAATGGGATAGGGGATGGTCCGCTTGCCGGAGACCCCCGCCGCCCCGGCTAGGTGATCGACCACGTCGAGGTGCTGAAGGAGAGCGGCGCGGACGAGCCGGGGCAGACCGGGAAGGACGCGAAGGCGGACATCGCTAAGCGGTGGAGGGTTCCCAGTCGATGCAGCCTAGTTCGTCGTGACTTAGAATGCCCCACACAAGAAGGGAGAATCGCATGGCGGACAAGAAGCAGCAGATCGACGAGTTGATCGCGACCCTCAAGCGTCAACGGGATCAGCTCGCGCTCAAGATCCATCTCGGAAAGGCCGATGCCAAGGTTGAGTGGGAGAAGCTCGAGAAGAAGCTCGCCGAGCTCACGGCACAGGCCAGGCCGGTCGGCGGGGCCGTCGGCGATACCGCCAAGAACGTCGGCTCGGCGCTCGAGCTCGCCGGCGAGGAGATCAAGAAGGGGTACGAACGGATCCGCAAACTCCTCGGCTAGAAACCCCGGTTCTCGTCGGCCGAACTACTGCGCCGGAAACAACGGTCGGGAAGCTGCGGTTGTGCCGAGCTCGGTCTGCCCCGGCTACGTCATCGATCACGTCAAGGCGCTGAAGGAGGGCGGGGCGGACGAGCAGTGGCGGGACGGGAAGGACGCGAAGGCCGCTGATAGGTAGATGTGGCGCGTCGCCAGGAATGCGGGAGTCTACGCCCCGGTGTCGTGCCGATCAGAGGCGCAGCCGTCGCGCCATCACTTGCGCTCGATCCAATTCGATAGACCACCCAAACACGCTCTCGACATACGTTGCGATGAGATCCAAGAACCGCTCGAGTCTCTCGAGCGGATCCGCGCCTCCGAGCGCTGACTCCCAGCTCACGCTGCTGAAATAGCGGAACACCTTGCCGCTTGAGGTGCCAGGCCCAGCGGGCTCGATGCTCCCATGTCGAACGATCTTCTCGACCGTTGTAGCGATGTGGATGTCCGCAACAAGGTCTCCTTCCCCTACCAGGTGAAGTTCGACGAAGGCTGCTGTGTTGTTCCAGCGCCACGGAGGCGTTCGTATGAAGTCGGACTTCTCGTCCCATGACGCGCCAACTGGAACGTGTTCCTGCCCTCGTTTCAACTGAGAAAGGTACACGTTGCGGCTCTCGAAGTGCGCGGGAAACGTCAGCAGCAGGCTTCCTGCGCCCTCGGCGCAGGGCCAGCAACCATGCCCGCTTCGCCTGTGCGTCGCTCCAGTCCACGACCGCGCCGGGTTCATGCGGGCGACGCGACGAGTGGCAAAGCGCCAACGAAAGGAAACCGGACCACAGAACGAGCTTTCGCTCGGAATCTCGAACGCGGTGGTCGTCTTCGAGGAGGTTTAGTTCAATAACCTGCAGTTTCACTCCCTCGATGTCAATCTCCCGATCACGGGTTCTCCCGAGAAATCCGGCTCCCCGCTCATCAGGTGGGAATCGGCCAAACAGCACCAGGATCGGGGGCAGGTCGAGCTTTCCGCCGTACAAGGATTCTGTCTCAGCCAGGAATGGTTCGTCCTGAAGTAGCTCAAGGAGGAGGCGGGTCTTCCGGTCGAGCAGGCGTCGCTCCTCGTGGGTCAGAGAGACGCCTTCCTCCAGAAGCACCGGGGCGACGCAGATCGTGCCGATCGGAGTTCCCTCAACGACCGTCGCTTCTACGTCTCCGAACTGCATCCTTCTCGTTCGCATCTCACCGTCGCTCCTCGCGCGGTCATCGAGAGCCGGAGCCACTTCACCCCATCTCCGACAGGACGATGACCCCACTTCGATTCAGCGTGGACGTTCATCGCCGCGCACCGCACACGCGCTGCGCACGGTCGACGACGAGAACGGGACTGATCATCCCGTGGCGATTCGTTTCGCCATCGCTGTCGCCACGCGGATCCCCTTCTTCTCCCGCAGCGCCTTGACCTGCGCCTTCTGCCTCGGCCTCAGGTTCCGCAGGTACCCCATGTACTGGCCCTGAAGCTTCAACTCCGTGCGACGCTTGGGCGACAGCTTCAGCTTGCGCTTCTGCGGCGCGCGCCCCGCGGCGGCGGCCGACGCCCCGCCGTTCGTTAGCGCGACGAGGCGCCCGACCGACCGATCGATCGCGGTGAGGGACAGGCGGATGATGCGGAGGTGCTTCGTGAACGGGTTGCGGTGGCGTCTGGGCACGGTGAATCCCCCCTGAGAAGGGCTGATCGTAACAGGAAGCGACGATGGTAGTTGCGGCGAACCTGCGTCGCCGCCGTGGCACTTCCCGATCGTGAGGCGCGCTAACCCACGGCAACCGCCGACCTGATGGTGTACCCCGTGTCGGACGATTGCGCGCATACTCCGCGCAACGAGTTGGTCCACCGGAGGTGCTGACGATGGAAACCAAGAACAGCATCCGCACAAGAGGAGCCGCCGCGACGGGGAGGAAGGGCGTATCCTCGGTCACAAGGCGCAGCGGGCCGAAGAGAGCGTCCGCCCCCGATCTCACCGCGTCCTGGAATGGCTTCACGACGGAGGAACGCCACACGATGATCGCGGAGGCTGCCTATCTCAAGGCGGAGAGCCGCGCGTTTCAGGGCGGCAGCCCCGAGCAAGACTGGCTCGACGCCGAGGCCGAGATCGACGCGATCCTCTTGCAGATACAGGGAGGCGGCGAGTAGCACCTCCCACTGGTCCGATCGCAATCCCGACCAGCTCTCGGTACCGCGCAGCCAGCCCAGTACGCGGGTAAAGTCAATCTTCGATGACCCAGATCGAGGGGCTGCCCGCGCCGTACTGCACGACCGCCCGCCCGAGCGCCATGATCAGCGACACGATCCCGTCGATCCGGTCCGTACTCTTCGCCTTTAGGCTTCAGGTTCCGCGCCGCGTCCTGCTTCACCGACACGCAGTCGGCCATCCGGCGAAGGAGCGGGTTGCTTTCGGGTACACACGCTTCGACAGGAGCAGCGCCGCACGCGTCGGTCAGTTGCTAAACTTTCCGCTGGCTCTCCAACGGGCCACTAGACGGATGAGTTTGTTGGCCTGGGCGAGCCGATACCTTTCTGCAGTGTCTGCAGTGTCCTGCACCGTATCGGGGACGGATTGCGGGTACGCATTCTCGACCGCTTTAAAGTCCTCTTGATCCGGCCTGACTGGTCCCGTGATTCCAAACGCCTTCAGCATCTCCACTGCATCCTTCTCAAACTCATCGTACTCTTCACTCATCGCCCACCTCGCCCCGAGCTATGTCTGCCGCAACAACCCTCTGCGTCCTTTGTCTCGACGATGGTGACGTCGTAGATTGGGATCCCAGCCACAACGATACAACCGCGTGGCCAGCCTCGTGATAGGCGGTTCCGAGTAGCGACGCGACGCGCGTCCCAAAAGACCGCGCAGCGGACGTGTTCACTTTGCGTCTTGCCACGGCAATCCTCTCGGCACGGCCGATCGTAACACGGGAGGCGGCCGACACTGCCCTGCTGCTGGACAGGCCGGCCTGCGGACAACCAGCCGCAAGTTGATGCGCTCCCCCGAAACCACGCACTTGCCATTTCTCGCGTTCGCCGTACGTATTCTGCCAATGGACACCTCCTGCATGGAACGAGTCCTCGCAGGCATCCGCCCTGACGAGGTCCGGGACTTCCAGAACATGCTCGCGCTG
>JAIQFR010000172.1 GCA_020073205.1 Terriglobia bacterium | reverse complement strand
GAACCGCTCGCGACGGGACAGGTCTACGACTCGAACGCGATCATCCTGGCCGATGCGGTGCGCGAGTGCGGTGGAAGGCCGCTGCCGATGGGCATCGTCCCCGACGAGCCCGGCGCCGTCCGCGCGGCGGTCGCTCGCGCGCTGGCCGCGGCCGACGTCGTGCTGCTGTCGGGCGGCACCTCGAAAGGTCCCCGAGACCTCAACGTCCGCGTCCTCGAGGAGACCCTGGATGCGCCCGGGGTCATCGCTCACGGTGTCGCGCTCAAGCCCGGCAAGCCGCTCTGCCTCGCGGTGTCGGGAAACAAGCCCGTGGCGGTGTTGCCGGGCTTCCCGACGTCCGCGATCTTCACGTTCCACGAGTTCGTCGCCCCGGTGATCCGCGCCCTGGCCGGCCTCGGCGAGCCGCAGGAGGAGCGAATCGCCGCGAGACTGCCGATCACCGTGACCTCGGAGCCCGGTCGCACCGAGTGCGTCCTCGTGCGCCTCACCGAGACCGATGCGGGCGCGCTGGTGGCCTACCCGATCGGTAAGGGCTCGGGCTCGGTCACCACGTGGAGCCAGGCCGACGGCTACTTCGTGGTTCCCAAGACGGTCGAGATGATCGACGAGGGGGAAGAGGTGTCGATCCTCGCGATCGCGGGCGGGCGCGCGCGGCGCGTGGACCTCGTCATCATCGGAAGCCACTGCGTCGGCCTCGACGTGATCGTCGGACGGTTGCGCCGGCGGGGAGTGACGTGCAAGGTCATCGCCGCGGGGAGCCAGGCAGGCCTCGATGCCATCCGCCGCGGCGAGTGCGACGTCGCCGGCGCCCACCTCTACGATCCGGCGACGGGCGCCTACAACGAGCCGTTCCTGTCGCACGAACTCGAGCTGCGGCGCGGCTACGGGCGGCTCCAGGGGGTGGTGCACCGCCGAGGCGATCCCCGCTTCGAGGGGAGATCCGCCGAGGAGGCCGTCCGGGCGGCCGCTCGCACGCCCGGCGTCGTCATGATCAACCGCAACCGCGGCAGCGGGACGCGAGCGCTCTACGATCGGCTGCTTGGCGACGCGCGGCCGCCGGGGTACGGCGTCGAGGCATCCTCGCACCACGCCATCGCCGCGGCCGTGGCCCAGGGGCGGGCGGACTTCGGCGTCGCGATCGACATCGTCGCCCGCGACCGCGACCTTGGATTCCTTCCCATCGCCGAGGAGCGCTACGATTTCTTCGTGCGAAAGACGCGGCTCGCCCGGCCCGCCGTCCGAGCATTCCTCGAGGAGCTCGAGAGCGCCGAGACGCGTGCTCTGCTTCGCGCGAGGGGACTCCGGGCCTGATCGCGTCCAGCGCCTGTCGAAAAAGTCGTTGACACGCGCCTTCCCGACCGGTATCCGGAACTTGAGGCGCGAGAACCGTCGCTGCCGAGTGGAAAAATCACCGTTCTCGGCGCCGTCGCGACGACACCCGAGAATACTTCGGTTTGTTCAAGGCGGCAGCATGGTTTCGAAAGAAGTATTTACGACTTTCGACGTGGCGAGGATCTGCCACTTCTCCCCGCTCTCGATCATCAACTGGGTGAACGCGGGTCGCCTCCCGGCCTTCCGGACCCCTGGCGGACACCGTCGGATTCGCAAGAAGGATCTCGTCCACTTCATGCGTGAGAACGGGATCCCGATTCCCGAGTCGCTCCGGGAAGGGTCCGGCCTCGCGAGGATCCTGGTGGTGGACGACGAGGCGAACATTCGCGACGTCATCGCGGAGCACATGTCGAGCCGCGCGCACCGGTACGAGGTGATGACCGCCGCGGACGGCTTCGAAGCCGGGCGCCTCATGGTGACGTTCCGCCCGGACATCGTGCTGCTGGATCTCAGGATGCCGGGGATGGACGGCTTCCAGATTTGCCGGACCATCAAGGCCGACCCCGAATCGACCCGCGCGATCGTGATCGCGATGACCGGCTACTACACGCCGGAAACCGAGGCCAGGGTCCTGGAGTGCGGGGCGATCCGCTGCTTCGCGAAGCCGGTGGAGCCCTCGGTCCTGAGCGGCTTCATCGACTCGGTGGTCCAGCAGGCGGCGACATCGAGAACGCGACGCCGCAAGCAGCACGTCCGCGCCTGACGCGCGTCATCGCAGGAAACTCTCGAATTCCTCGGGGTGCGGCGCGTGTCGAAGCGCCTCCTCGCGGGTGACGGTGCCGCTCTTCACGAGCCGGGCGAGTGAGTCCTCCAGCGGGATCATCCCGCCGGTCCGTCCCGTGACCAGTTGGGCGGGTATCTGGTGGTTCTGTCCCCGGCGGATCAAATTGCGAATCGCGTCGTTGATCAGGAGCACCTCGACGGCCGGAACGCGCCCCGGCCCCTCCCGCTTCGGCAGCAGGTGCTGCAGCACGATGCCTGCCAGCGACAGCGCCAGCTGAGCGCGGATTTGGGGCTGCTGGTCCTCCGGGAACACGTCGACGATCCGGTCGAGGGTCTGCGCCACGGTTCCCGTGTGGAGGGTCGAGAGCACGAGGTGGCCGGTCTCGGCGGCGGTCAGCGTCATGGCGATCGTCTCCCGGTCGCGCATCTCGCCGACGAGGATCACGTCGGGGTCCTGTCGCAGGACGTGGCGCAACGCTTCGCCGAAGGAAGGCGTGTCGCGGCCGACTTCGATCTGCTCCACGATGCTGGTGCCGTGCGCATGCACGTGCTCGATCGGATCCTCCACCGTGATGACGTGTGCGTTCCGGGTCCGGTTCACGATGTCCACGATGCAGGCGAGGGTCGTGGATTTCCCGCACCCCGCAGGGCCGCACAGCAGCACGAGGCCTCGCTCGAGTGCCGCGAATCGGCCGAGAACCTGCGGGAGGCCGAGCGCCTCGAGACCCGGGATCGCCGGGGGAAGGGCGCGGATCGCGGCCGCGAGGACGCCGCGCTGGAGGTGGACGTTGCAACGGTAGCGGCCGAGCCCCGGCCGGTCGAAGCAGAAATCGGCAGCCAGGGTCCGCTCGAGGGCCCGCGCCCACGGCTCCTCGAGCACCTCGTGGATCAAGGCGACGACTACCCTATCGTCCAGCACCTGGGGGTCGATCGCCAGGAGCCGCCCGTCCACGCGGGCGGTGGGCGGAGCCCCGGTGACGAGGAGCAGATCGGACGCGCGCGTCTCGGCGGCACGGGCCAGCAGCACGTCCAGGCGAACCTCGCCTCCCGGGTCCCGCTCCACCGGCGGGAGCGCGGATTCACCACTCAGAGAGTTGAGTTCCCGCACGAGGCGGGAGAGCTGCTCGTCGAAGAACGGCACGTCGGAGAGCCTACCCCCGATCGTCGTTCCGGTCACGCCGGGCGCTCACCCGCGCGAGGCCCCTCGAGGGGAACGGGAGAAACGTCAATCCCGCGGTGCTACGGGACGGTCACGAGGATCGCCTGTGGGTTCAGGCTGCACCGCGTGAACCCGGCGTCGCAACCCACGAGGGTCTTGCGGTCGTCGAAGTCCACGGTCAACGTCGAGACCGCCCCCGGACGATCGGGCAAGGCCACGGGGGTCAAGTCGAGCTTGACAGATCCCGGCCCGAGGACCACGTGGGCCACCTGTTCGCAGACGTCCCCGATGCCGTCCCCGTCCGAGTCCGTCTGGCTCGCGTTCGGCACCCAGACGCAGTCGTCGAAACCATCGACGATCCCGTCCCCGTCGGAATCGAGCTCCGTCGAGCCCGTGGAGGCGTCCACGACCGCGCAGGCGGATCCCGAGGTACCGTCCGCGGACAGCGCCTGGTCGGGGTTGGGCACCATCGGACAGTTGTCGGTCCCGTTGGGGATCCCGTCCCCGTCGTAGTCCCCGGTGGAGGGGAGATTCGGTCGGAAGGCCCGGCGAACCTCCATCGCCGAGATCACCAGGCGCACCGTGGCGGTCCGCGTCCCGCCCGCGGTCCCCAGAACGAGATTCGAGCCGCTGCAAGCGGCCTCGAGCGTCGTCGGGGCGAGGATGTTGTACGTGTGCGTGCAGGGGGAGACGCCGAGGAAGTCGTGCGTTCCGAATCCCTCAATGTCCACCTTGGCGGAGGCCAGAGTCCACCTCACGACTTGGTTCGCCTGCGCGGCAGCCAACTGCGCGGTGAGACCGCTGTCCACGGTGTCCAGGGCAAGGCTTCCGCTGGAGGGGAAGACGCTCTTCGACGAGGAGCAGGCGCACGAGCCGGACGCCAGCAGCAGGACCAGGAGCAGCCGGTTCCGACGGTGGGACGTCAAGCGGGAGGCCTCAGGGTAGCTGGAACGTGAGCAGGGCACCCAGCGTGGAACGCGAAATTTGCGACACCGCGCCGAGGTTGCTGCCCTCCTCGCAGGTGACCTGGGCCTCGAGGAGGGTCGTGAGCGCGGTGCCGCTCACGAGCAGCCGCACCGTCGTCGTCGCGCCCGCGCGAACCTCGAAGACAGGCTGATTCGCGGGAACGATGGGAAGAGCCCCGGATCCTTCCGGGAGGAACCTCGCGTATTCCAGCGAGCCTGCGGCGCAAGCAGGCTGGCTGGCCACCGGAGGCTCGTTCGATGTGTTCAGGTCGAACCAGTTGAAGAAAACGAGGTCGATCTTGTACAGGCCAGGGCTGATATTGACCGAGCCGAGCGTCTGGGGTCCCGCCTGGCTGAGATCGACGTCCAGCGCCTGTTCCAGGAACTGAAACGGCTTCGGACCGAGCGTGATCTGCGCGCTCGAATCGACGGGAACGAAGTCGACGGCGGCGAATTCCGCCTTCGCCCAGACAAAAGGCGGTTTCGAGCCGTCTCGCGGGCCGGCCGCAGGGTCGATCACCACCTGAAACGTCACCCCGCCGTTCGCGGGGGAAAGTACCTTGCTGTTCGTGCAGCCGACTCCTGCCAGAAGTGCCAGCAGAGCCAACGAAATGCCAGCGAGTCGCCAGTTGAACGTCATGGCACAAGCCCCCTCGGGAGAAACCTCCGCCTGCCTTCGAGCGTCGGAAGATACCGCACCCGGGCACCGGGGGCAAAAACTATAGTCGAACTCCTGCGGTGACACAACCGCAGCCCGCCGGTCCGAGCTGGTCCGGGCAGGATTCTCCCGCGTCCGGCCGCTCCTCGGCGGAAGCCGTGAGCCCGCGACGGTTCGCCGGTGCGTCAGGGACAGCCGGCCGACGGCACTCGCTCGCTCCCGCTCGACGCGAATCCATAGGTGCCCGTCCCGCAGACGTTCTGTCCCCGGACCAGGTAGTAGTACCCCTGACCGACCGCGGGATCCGGCTGCACGCTGTCGTCCCACGCCGAGAGCGGCGCGTCGTCTCCCAGGCAGGCGGCGCCACCTGAACCCTGTCCGGATCGGAGCTCCGCCAGCGCGCCGCCGACCACGTCGTACCGCGGAGCCTGGCCCTGCGCGGTCCAGCTCAGGTGCGTCGCGGCTCCCTTGTCGACCCGCAGCCCTTGGATCTCCACGGGCGAGGTCCAGACCGCCGGGTCATTGGGGGCGCAGTCGAGGGCATCGCAGACACCGTCAGCGTCGGCGTCCTGGACCACGTGAGTACAACCGGCGAGAGCATCGCAAGCATCGAGCGTGCAGACGTTGAGGTCGTCGCAGTTGGGCGGCGGGCCGCCGACACAGGCGCCCGCAAGACAGCTGTCACCGACCGTACAGGCGCTGCCGTCGCTGCAGGCCGAGCCGTTGGACTTGATCGGGTTGGAGCAGGTTCCCGTGCCGGTGTCGCAGACGCCGGGGTCGTGGCACTGGTCGAGCGCCGTACAGTTCACTGGATTCGAGCCCGTACAGGTTCCGGCCTGGCAGGTATCGGTCTGAGTGCAGGCGTTGCCGTCATTGCACGACGTTCCGTTGGATTTGCTCGGATTCGAGCAGACCCCGGTGCCCGTGTCGCAGACGCCGGGGTCGTGGCACTGGTCGAGCGCCGTACAGTTCACTGGATTCGAGCCCGTACAGGTTCCGGCCTGGCAGGTATCGGTCTGAGTGCAGGCGTTGCCGTCATTGCACGACGTTCCGTTGG
>JAIQFR010000171.1 GCA_020073205.1 Terriglobia bacterium | reverse complement strand
CACTCGGCCGCCGGCCCGCCGCGGTACTCGATCCGGCTGCCCCGGAGCTCCAGGTGCCGGGTCTTGCCGGACGCGTCCCGGCCGAGGACCTCGATGGAGCCCGTGGCCTCTCCGCGGAGCCACGCCTCGATCCGGCCGCGCACCAGCGCTCCGGACGAGGAATCGAAGATCCGGTCCAGATCGAACTCCGGCGCGCTCGCCTCTTCCATGGTGACGCCGAAGATCTCCTCGAAGGCTCGGTTGACGAAGAGCACCCGCCGGTCCTGCACGATGACGATCACGTCCGGGGAGTGCTGGACCAGGGTCTTGTACTGGGCCTCGGACTCCTCGAGGGCCCGGGTGCGCTCGAAGACCTGCTCCTCCAGGGTGGTGTTGAGCGACTCGAGGGCCGCCTGGAACTCGGCCGACTCCCTCGCCTTCTCCTGCACCCTGTCCATCATCACGTTGAAAGCGCGCCCCAGCTCCGCGAACTCCCGGGCGCCCGCCACGGGGATGCGGTGGGCCATGTCGCCGGACGAGAGCGCCTCGGTCCCCTTGGCGAGGCTCCGGAGCGGCGCCGTGATCCTCCGCGCGATCCAGATCCCGGCGGCCACCGCGCCCACCGCGAGGGTGAGCCCGAGCGCGATCAGGTGACCCACGATCTTCCTGAGGCGCGCGTTGACCTGCTCGCACGACAAGCCGACCCGGACGGCGCCCCACGGCTCGTCCACTCCCTCGACCCGGACGGGGACCACGACCTCGAGGACCTGCTCGGTGCCTCCCGCGCCCACGGGAATCGCCAGCAGCGAGACGCCGTCGGCGCCGGGCACGTGGGAGAGCGCGGAATAGGCGGCGGGGTCCACGGACGGGCGGCCCGCGACCCCGGCAACCGCTCCCTCCTTGTCGTGGATCACTACGTACACGAGGCCGGTGTCTCCCGACGCCCCGGCGGCCGCGATCTGGAGGGCCGGGT
The DNA here is from genome assembly GCA_020073205.1 of Terriglobia bacterium. NCBI lineage: Bacteria > Pseudomonadati > Acidobacteriota > Terriglobia > Terriglobia bacterium. The sequence continues at coordinate 5,044 of JAIQFR010000171.1, read as the reverse complement.
AGTTGTAGGCGAGGAGGGACGGCGTGGCCACCGCACCGATGCTGCGGGCGATGGACAGGCCGCGCGCCTCGAGCCCCTCGCGCAGCGTCTCCTCGACCCGCGACCGCACCACCAGCAGCGTGGTGGAGATCACCACGAACACCATGAGCGTCGTGGCGACCGCGAAGCTCTGGGCGAGCGTTCTCGCTCGGAACAGTCGGGCGATCATGACGCTCCGTCGTCCACGGCGAGCCAGACGTGCTCCAGGTTGAGGCTGGCGATGCCGAGAGGCGTGGGCTCGAACCCGTGGACGGTCTTCCGTACGGCGACCACGGCCAAGGTGTGGTACAGCGGCACCAACGGGGCCATTTCGAGGATGCGCTTCTCGGCCTCCCGGTAGATCTTCGCCCGCGTCACCGGATTCATCTCGCGCGCGCCGTCCTCGAGCAGGGCGTCGACCTTGTCGTCGTGGAAGTCGAAGTAGTTCGCGGAGTTGTCCGATTGGAACAGCGACCTCAGGAACGCGTCCGGGTCGGTGAGGTCGGCGATCCAGGACAGGACGAATGCCGGAGCGTCGTGGTCGTCGGTGTGCTTCGTCAGCTCGCCCCAGGTGACTTCCCTGACGTCGAGCCGAAGTCCTACCGCCTCGAGGTCCGAACGGACCCTCTCCCGAACCCTGAGGCTCGCCTTGCTCCGAGAGGCATTGTAGAGAACGATCGGCTGGAGGCCGCGCCCTCCCGGGTGCCCTGCCTCGGACAGGAGGAGTCGTGCCCTGGCCGGATCGTAGGGGAGCGCCTTGAGGTCCGGGGAATATCCGGGCATGCCTGGAGGCAAGATGCCGACGGCGGCCCGCCGGACGGTCGGGGTCTGTTTCACCAGCGCGTCGCGATCGATCGCCATCGCGGCCGCCTGGCGCACGCGCACGTCGTCGACGGGCCGGGCGCCCGTGAGGAACCCCAGGAACGAAACGGTCAACTCCTGGTATCGCAGGACCCTGGTGCGAGGGTCACGGGCGGCTTGGTCCATGCGTTCCGTGGACACGTCGTAGATATCGACCTCGCCCCGGTCGAAGCGGGCGGCGCCCTGATCGGTCTCGTCAGGCCTCATGAAGAGGATGTCCACGCCGTCGACGTAGGGGGCGCCGCCGAAGTAGCCCGGGTTGGACTGTAGGCGGAGTCCTCGCTGCGTCCACTCGGTCAGGCGGAATGGCCCCGTGCCGACCGGCGCGCGCCCGAACGCGTCGTCTCCGAGCCGCTCGACGACCCGCCGCGGGACGACGCGGAGGCCGTCCATCGCGAGGACTTCCAGGAACGAAATGTAGGGGTGGTCCAGGCGGATCCGGATCGTGAGCGGGTCGGGGGCGTCGACGCCAGGAAGGTCCGGCCGCTTCCCCGCAGCGTAGTCCATCGCTCCGGAGACCACCGCCAGATACGAGAACGCCACGCTCCTCTTCTTCTGGCCGGGATCGAGGACACGCCGGATCGAGTAGAGAACGTCGTCGGAAGTGAGCGGGGTCCCGTCGTGGAAGAGGACCCCCGACCTCAGGTGGAAGGCGTAGGTCAACCCGTCCTTCGAGATGATCCAGGTGTCCGCCAGGCTCGGCACGACGTGGAGGCCGGCGTCGAGGGCCACGAGCCCGTCGAAGATCTGGTTGACGGGCAGCGACTCGTACACGGTCGTGGTGAGGGGTGGATCGAGCGTCGCGGGTGCCTCTTCAATCAGGCGGAGAACGCCGCCTCTGCGAGGCTTCGCTGCGCCGACCGACTGCGCGGAAGCCCGGCCGGGGCTCGTGCACCCGGCTTGAGCCGCCGCCAGGACCAAGACGAGCGCGGCCAGAATGGGAGGGCGGCAGCCCACCGAGACGACCCGTCGCATGGACAGCACCCTCGACCCCCTGGAAAGGCGCGGCCGCTTCCAGCGCAAAAGATTGTGGCTTCGCGGGATCAAGTCAAGTCGCCGAGCGTGGCTTGGAGGTCCGTGTGGAACGGTAGGAGGCAGCGACGTATCATGTGATTCTCACCCCGACGGAGGATCGCATGGAGACGGACGTCCGCAGGAATCCGGGCCTGCTCAAACTCGACCTCTACTGCAGGGGCATCCGGATGGACGATCCCTCGGTCGTGGAAGGGCACGGCGGGCGCAAGATCCTGAGGACCCGCGCTGGCCTCGGCTCGGGGCTCGAGGCGATCCTCCCCGGTGGATTGTGGACCAACATCCCGGTCATGGAGGACTTCGCCGCTTCGTCCCCCTATACCCTTCGCTTCCGCGACGAGCGATTCTGGATCGACCGGGACGGCAAAGGCCCGGTGGCGGAGATCCGGCTCTCCCCGCAGCCGCCGTGGTACGCGCGGAAGACACGGACCGGGAAGCCGATGACCCGGATCGGGTCCCTCCAGGGGACTTACCTCGGGATCTACCCGGCGAAGGTCTGCGAGTACTGGCTCGCCGATCCGAAGGAGCAATGCCGTTTCTGCTCGGTCGGCCTCAACCTCGGCGCGGACGACGCCGACACGAAGTCCGTGGACGAGGTGGTCGAGGTGGTCCAGGCCGCCCGCCGTGAATCTGGGATCACCTACGTGGATTTCAACACCGGGCACTACGACGGGGACACCTACCTCGACATCCTCGAGCCCTACATCGTCAAGGTCAAGGAGGCGACCCAGCTCCTGATCGGCATCCAGACGCCTCCCCATCACGACCTGGCCCGGTACCGCGAGCTCCGGCGGATGGGGGTGAACCGGGTGTCGTTCTGCTTCGAGCTGTTCAACCGGGAGGTCTTCAAGGAGGTCTGCCCCGGCAAGCACCGGCAGTACGGCCTCGACCGCTATCTCGCGGCGGTGGAGTACTGCGCCAGGGAGGTGCCGGCGGCGGGACGGGGCTTCGAGCCGTGGGTCACGAACGGCGAGATCATCGCGGGCCTCGAACCCCCCGAGGACTCCATCCGCGCGATCGATTGGATCACGAAGGTCGGGGCGATCCCGACCGTGTGCGTGTTCCGGCCTCTGGCCGGCACGGACTACAAGTCCCTTCCGCCTCCGAAGACCGAGGAGATGGTCCCGGTCTTCCGACGCCTCTACGAGGCGTGCATGGAGCGGGGGCTCCCGATCGGCGTGGCCCCGAACGTCCACGTCTCCCTCGTGATGCTCCCCGAGGAGGGGCGCTGGCTCTCCGACCGCCCGGGCCGCTTCTGGCTCGGCGAGCTCAAGCTCGCGGCGATGCGGAAGGCGTTCTCCTACCAGTTCCGTCGGGAGCTGCGCAAGGCGGAGACGCGCGCCGCGTAGACGGCCCGAGTCCTCGAACCCGCCGTCCCGGAAAGAGAAGCGTATCGCTCCCCACCGTGTTATAGTCCCCCCGTCCGCGCCGGTCGCGGCCGGCAATCTCGCCAGGGCCGCGCTGCACCCCCGGGAACCCGGTTCCGACTCCGGGGAGGTTGCCGGCGGCGCGGGGCGCCGGGTAGTCCAGCATAGGAGCCCGCCCGCCGAGGCGCACAGGAGTGGCCCGCCAAAAGGGGCCCCGGTGCCGCGGCGGACCTGAGCCATGGGTCGGGCCAGACCGGACGCGGCGGCAGGAACCGGGGAGATCCGCTCATCCATGTCGAAAGTCATGCTCGTCAACGTGACGCACGTCGAGGAGTCCCGCGTCGCGATCCTCGAGGACGGCGTCCTCGCCCAGTACGAGATCGAGACGATCAATCGGACCAACATCAAGGGGAACATCCACAACGCGGTGGTCGAGAACGTCCACCCATCTCTCGAGGCCGCGTTCCTCAAGCTGTCGTCCGACCTCAAGGGGTTCCTGCCGCTCGACGAGGTCAACTTCAAGCTCCTTCCGTCCCGCGGCGACAGCCGGGCGCGCGGCCGGATCGGGCAGCACCTGCACCCCGGCCAGAGGCTCCTGGTGCAGGTCGTCCGGGAGCCGTTCGCCGGGAAGCCGCCGACCGTCACGACCTACTTCTCCCTCCCCGGCAGGTACCTGGTGCTCATGCCCGGCGTCGACTCCGCCGGGGTCTCCCGCAAGATCGAGGACGCGTCGCAGCGCGACCAGCTCCGCAAGCTCGTCGACGAGCTCAAGCCCCCCGAGGGCTTCGGCCTGATCGTCAGGACCGCCGGGCTCGGGCAGACCAAGGTCGAGCTGCAGCGCGATCTTCGCTACCTCCTCCGGCTCTGGGAGTCCATTCAGCGCGCGTCGAAGGCGACGGACTTTCCGGGCCTCGTCTACCGGGAGCGGGACCTCGTGATCCGCACCATCCGCGACTACTTCACGCCGGAGATCGGCGAGGTCTGGATCGACAGCCCGGAAACCTACGAGCGGGCGCTGGAGTTCGTCCGAGACGTGATGCCCGGCAAGGCGAAGATCGTCAAGCTGCACTCCGGGGACCGTCCGCTGTTCAGCAAGTTCAACCTCGAGGACCAGATCGAGAGCATCTACAAGCGCCGGCTCCCGCTGAAGTCCGGCGGCGAGATCGTGATCGACGGGACCGAGGCGCTCACTGCCATCGACGTGAACAGCGCCCGCTCCAACCGGCAGGGGGACGCGGAAGAGAACGCGCTCGCGACGAATCTCGAAGCGGCGGCGGAGATCGGCCGGCAGTTCCGGCTCCGCGACCTCGGGGGCCTGGTCGTCGTGGATTACATCGACATGGTGGCGACGCGCAACCAGAAGAAGGTCGAGAAGGCGATGCGCGACGCCATGCGCACCGACCGGGCCAAGTACGACATCACGCGCATCTCGAAGCTCGGCCTCATGGAGATCGCCCGCCAGCGGATCAAGGGCGAGAAGCTCGGCGCGTCGTACGCCACTTGCCCCGCGTGCGAAGGGTTCGGTCTGATCAAGAACATCGAGCCGGCGGGATTGGCCGCCTTGAGGAAGCTCCAGGCGCGCTGCCTGCGCGGCGACTTCGGCCGGATGCGGATGGCGCTGCCTCCCGATGTCGCGAGCTGGATCCTGAACAACAAGCGGGAGGATCTGGTCCAGCTCGAGAAGCGTCACGGCATTCGACGGACTCCAAGTCTTTCGCGCTGCCGTGCCGCGTGCACACGTCTTCTATTGGCCCCTAGATCGACGC
>JAIQFR010000170.1 GCA_020073205.1 Terriglobia bacterium | reverse complement strand
TCGGCGGTATGGGTGGCGGCATGGGAGGTGGCGACTTCTAAGCAGCGTGAGGACGGGCGCCGAGCGCGAAGCGCGAGGTGCCTGTCCTCACGGCGCATCGAGAATGACGCCCGGCCCTTTCGTGCCGGGCGGTTCCTTGTATGCGTGGTTCCGATCAGCGGCGGAACAGGTGAGGGGGTCCACCGAACATTTATAGTTCGGAAAACGCGCCATTCGGCCCGCGGATCCGTGGCTGGCGAAGGCTGACCGGGCGATCGCGTCCTGCCCGGTCTGCCACGGCTCCTCCGCGCCGCCCTCCTTCCGCGGCTTGATGTGGTCGCTCACGTAGCCGGGGCAGCGGGCGGTGGGCACCGGCAAGCGGACAATCCCCATCCTAATTCCTTGCCAAGCCGGAAGCCGCTGGGAACTAATCGCTTGACTCCCTAACGACGGCATGGACGGCGTTCAGAATCGCTGGACCCGCTCAAGCCCTTGAATTTCAAGGCGTTGGCGGCTATAATGGGTCTTTTAACACGCAAATTGAAAAAGAAGACGAACGGAGGACTCCCCATGGTGCCGACCCGTTCTCTGCCGCGCGCTGGTCTCGCGGTGCTGTTCGTCCTTCTTGTTTTCTCAGCCGGACCGAGCCGAGCCACAATCGACGGCACAACGTGGTTTCCCATTGGGCCGGCGCCGTCCCTGGGGTTCTTTCCCGGGGGAGTGAGTGGTCGCGCGACCTCGCTCGCGGTGAACCCGCAGAACGAGCAGGACGTCTGGCTGGGGACGGCCGGTGGGGGTGTCTGGCACACGACGGACGGCGGCGTCACCTGGACTCCGATGTCGGACAACGAGGCGTCGCTCGCGATTGGCGCGATCAGCGTGGCGGGGTGCCAGAGCAACGGGTGCAGCTTCGTCTACGCCGGCACCGGAGAGAACGCGATCCGCCGTGACACGTACTACGGTAAAGGTCTCCTCGTCGGGACGGTCGGCGACGGCGGCGTCCGGTGGACGCTCCGAAACGGCCAGCCGGCCTTCGACTTCAGCTACGGCTCCATCAACAACGTGGTCCTCGACCGCAGCACCGGTCCCGGTGCCACGCAGGTGCTTTACATCACGTTCTCGAGCGGTGTGACGGCGTCGGCGTCCGAGTCGACGGTCACGTACCCCACGGGTAACCCGACCGTCTACTTCCCGGGGATCCCGGCGCGTGCGTACGGCATCTACAAGTCGACGGACAACGGCGCGAGCTGGAACCTGCTTACCGTGGCGGGCGCCGCGGGGGCCAAGCCGACTGACCTGGAGATCGACCGTACCAACTCGAACGTCCTCTATGCGGGATTCAACGGCCGGGGCATCTTCAAGTCCACCCAAGGTGGGACCCCAGGTGGCGGTGGGCCGAGCTGGTGCCCGATGAACTCCGGGATTCCCCGGCCGCTCGGCTGTCCTAGTTCCACCGGTCTTCCGAACCCGGCGACGGAGCCGTTCGATCACGTGGAGATTGACATCGATCGCAGCAACCCCCTGCACCTGTACGCCTTGTTCGGCCTGTGCTCGGATCAGCTGCTGGCCGACTGCCAGCCCGCGGTGTACGAGTCGACCGACGGTGGCGTGACGTGGTTCAACCGATACAGCGGGAACACGTCCCCCTTCCACGGCGACGACGCGCCACCGTGCCCGGGCGGTTACTCGCGGTACACCCACGGCCTGACGGTGCATCCGACGGATCCGGCGACGCTCTTCCTCACCGGCAATCACCTCTGCAAGTCGATCGACCACGGAATCTCGTGGGCCGACGCCGACGCGAACGTGGTCTCGGATCCGATGGTCCTCCGCAAGGGCACCCATCTCGATCATCACGAGGTCGTCTTCCACGAGACGGACACGTCGCGAGCTTACGAAGTCAACGACGGAGGGATCACGGTCTCGACGGACGGGGGAACGACGTGGAGGCCGCGTAACGACGACCTCCCGACCATCGAGTTTCAAACGATCGACATCTCGCCGCGGACGGCACGCGTGATCGGCGGCTCACAAGACAACGGGGGGATGATGTGGACGGGCTCGCGAGCGTGGAGCCCGCTGCCGTGCTGCGGCGACGCCGGTTTCACCGTGATGAGCCTGTACAACGAATTGAAAATGTACGAGACGACGAACACGGGTCCCGCGTCGACCTCGATCGTCGTTCCGATCCGTTCGACCGACGGGGGCAACTCGTTCAACACGGATACGAACACGTACAACATCGGTCTCCCCGACACGGATCCCCGGTCGTTCTACCCGCCGCTCGTTCAGTTGCCCATCACTGGGACGCTGCTCTACTTCGGAACCAACCTCTTGTACCGGAGCAACGACGAGGCCAACACCTGGACCCCGGTGAGTCCGGTCCTGAGCAGCGATCCCGAGCCCGAGGTCAACGGTGGCGTGGACGTCATCTCGGCCATCGCGGTGTCGGCCAGCAACCCGAACCGGATCTACATCGGGTACTACAGCGGCAAGGTCTTCGTCACCAGCGCGCCCTGCACCAGCGCATCCTGCTGGCCCTTGCGGGCGCATGGTCTCCCCGGGGCGCCGATCAGCTGGATAGCCGTTGATCCGAACGTCCCGGACACGGCCTACGCCACGGTTTCAGGCTTCGGATGGGGGAGCCACGTCTACGTGACGACCGACGGCGGCCTGGACTGGAACCGGACCGGCTCGCTCGCCGAGCTCAACGGCGTCCCGGCCAACACGATCGCCATCGAGCCCGACGACACGAACCGGCTCTGGCTCGGCAACGACAAGGGTGTCTACAAGAGCCTGACCGGCGGAGGCAGCTGGTTCCGGTACAGCCAAGGGCTCCCCAACGTGCCGGTGTATTCGATCACCATCGACAAGTACCGTAAGCGGATTTTCGCCGCCACGCACGGGCGAGGGGCGTACGTGCTCACGGGACCGGAGGTGGCGACGTACGGCGGCTGCGCCAACAACGCGCTCTCGGGCCTGGAGGTCTTTGGTGACGGGTTCCCCGCGACGACCACCTGCTCCATGAAGATCGTGCGGCAGGACGGGTCCATCTGCGCCAGCGGCTCCACGGATGTCTTCGGCATCCCCATCTGGGCCGACAGTTCGGGGTCCCTCGGCACCAGCCTGCTCGGTCCCATCCTCGGCAACGTGTTCCTCGACTTTCGCCCGGGGATCCTCGCCTGGGAGGGATCGGTCAGCTGCAACCAGCCCGGCAACCCGGCCTCGACTGTGGCGGTGACGTGCGGGTCGCCGACCGGCATCGACAGCATCCTCGGGTGTCCCGCGACCGCCAGTCCGCCGAGCGCCTGGCTCGGATTGCCGAGCCAGGCCGGAGGGTTTTTCAGTCAGAATCTGGCTTCGTCCCCTAGCGCCGACCTGGGGGCCGGCGACGCGTTCGATCTTCTCCCCGCGGTCCAGTCCCGAGACGGCTCCTCGCGGACCCTCTGCGGCGTGACGGTCCCGTTTCAGGGCACCGACTCGGCCTCGGTGGTCCTCGGCCACGCCCGCGATGCGGTGAATGCGAGCTCCGCCTGCCAGGCCAGCGGTGTCAGCGCCGAGCTCTTGCCCGCCTCGCTCGGCGCGATCGAGGACCGGTTCGCGCACGACGCGAACCTCCATCTTGCGGCTCCGGGCGTGACGGGGGGAGAGCTCGTCCCCGTCGTGAGCAGCGCGCCGGGCCAGGCGACCGGCGTCTGTTTCTCACTGGACAAGCTCGGTGTTCCCGTCCACGACCAGATCAACGCCATGCGCATCCGCTTCACGACATCCACGCCGGGGCCGGCCGGTGGAAGCGTCGTTGTCACGGAGATCTCGCACCTGGGGGAGTGCACCATTACGGTTCCGACCACGGCGGCCGACACGCCGGCGAGCATCGCGAGCGCCCTGGCCGCGGCGTTCCAGGCCTCGGGGGATCCCGGACCGAACCCGAACTGCCCGGCCAGCAACAACCCGCGCGACGTGAAGTCCAGCGGCGACTCGGTCGGCATGCTCCTCGCTTCGCAGATCACGGTGTGCACGAACGACGCCGGCGTCGGTCTGACGGTGTCGCCGCAGGAGATCTGCTTCGTTGACAGCGACTGCAACGACGGCAATCCCTGCACCACGAAGACCTGCAACCTCTCGACGGGGCAGTGCCAAGCGACGAATGTCCCCGACGGTTCGCCGTGCGAGGATCACAACGCCTGCACCGTCGGCACCAGCTGCGTGGCCGGCGTCTGCGGCACGCCCGTCAACTGCAACGACGGGAACGCGTGCACCACCGACGTGTGCGATCCGGCGACGGGCGGCTGCTCCCACCTCGCGGTGGTGTGTGACGACAGCAACCCCTGCACCACCGACAGCTGCAATCCGGACACCGGGAAGTGTCTCTTCAGCCCGACCGTCGGCGTCGCGTGCAGCGACGGGAATCCGTGCACGTCCGGAGAGGTCTGCGTGATGGACCCTGCGAGCGGCGCGGTCCGCTGCCAGGGCACCCCGAAATGCGACGACGGGAACCCGTGCACGGCGGATTACTGCGACCCCATGACCGGCCAGTGCCAGAACCAACCGATCCAGTGCGACGACGGGGACCCGTGCACCTTCGACCTCTGCCAGGGGGGCGTTTGCACCTCCTCCGTGATCGCCGGGTCCACTTGCGACGACGGCGACCGCTGCACGACGGGGGACTCCTGCGTACCGGGCCCGTTCGAGCCGCCCGTCTGCCAGGGACAGCCGGTCAACTGCGACGACGCGAACGCGTGCACCGTGGACGCCTGCGATCCGGTCACCGGTGGCTGCCTGCACACCCCGGTCGTGATCGCCGAGGTGCCCGGACTGCACTTCACCAGCAACACGGTCATGACCTGGACGGCGGTCCCGGGAGCCACGTTCTACGACACCTACCGGGGGACCATCCCGGCGCACGGGCTCGGCAGCCGGCCGCCTCCGGACCCGCTCTATGATCAGACCTGCTTCGAGTTCGGCGACAGCCTTGGGGACGGCGCCCTCGTCTCCACGGATCCGGCGATCTCGCCCGTGGGGACCGCGTTCTACTACCTGGTGTCGGAGGTGGCGGCGTGTGGCGAGGGGCCGATCGGCAGCGACTCCAACGGGAGCACGACCCCGAACTCGTCCCCGTGCCCTTTGCCGTAATGGCCTCAGTGCGCCCGGACAGATAAGAAGTTCGACCTGCGGATTCGGAGGAAAGCCGATATTGGGCCCTTATTTCCCCACGGCTCTCCACCCGTTTCCCACGCGTGTCGCTTACCCCTCCGCGCTGTGCCGCGCCAGCGGAAGTTCATCCGTCGGGAAAACCGCCATTCGGCCAGTGGGTGTGCGACTGGCGCCGGTGTGGCGCCGTCGCGTGGTAGTGGTTCCAGGCGGATCCGGGAAGCCAAACGGTCGAATTACAAACTCCCGGGTTCTGCCAAACAGCCCGGCCCGGGATCTCAAGCTTTTCCGCCGAATCCTCCGCGAAACTCGCGACCGTTCCCGTCCACATGAGTACTTCGCGCTCTCCGGCGGTCCGGCACGGCTCGACGACTGGGCGAACAGCGACGAGGATGACCGCGTGGGCTCTCTTCCTCTCCACCCGACCGGAGAGCCGACACTTCTCCCTGGCCCTCGACGAAGGTACTATGTCCCGCAAGGTCTGGTAGATGCGTACGAACTTTCGGAAGAGTTCGCGACATTCCAAAATCACCGGGGATTTTGGTGAGGCACTCGTTCTGTACTGGCTCTCGAAGCACGGCTACGAGTGTGCCCGCGTTGACCATACGGGAATCGATATCATTGCACGCCATCCGAAGTCAGGAGAACTACTCGGCATCTCCGTCAAGAGCCGCAGCCGGGCTCCCGGGACCGAAGGTACAGAGGTATCCGTCCCGAAGGAGAACTTCGAGAAGGCGAAGCAGGCCTGCCGAGCCTTCGGCTGTGTCCCGTACTTCGCATTCATCATCGACGCGGGCCGGACGACTCGAGCTTACCTGCTGCCACTACGTCACGTCCTGAAGCTGTGTCCACGGAATAAGCGGGTCGTATCCTGGGGTATGTCCGAGCGCCATCTTGCACGCTACTACGCCGATCCCGAGGTGACGGTGATCGAACTCTACAACGCGCGGGGCTGG
>JAIQFR010000169.1 GCA_020073205.1 Terriglobia bacterium | reverse complement strand
AGACCCAGGAGCAGCCCCTCGAGGTTCGGCCCGACCCGAGGGCGAAAGCGACCGAGACCGAGCTCGAGAGGCAGTTCGAGCTGGGGATCAAGGTGCGCGACCGGTTCACCGACCTGCACCGCGGGATCAACCGGCTGCGGGAGGTCCGCGCGCAGCTCGACGCGCTTTCGGCGCGCCTGGCCCTGGACCCGGCGCGCCGGCCTCTCGCCGAGCGGTCGCGGGCGATCACGAAGTCCCTGACCGCCGTCGAGGAGCAGCTGGTCCAGGTGAAGATGAAGAGCACCGAGGGGAACCTCCGGTTCCCGAGCATGCTCAACGAGCAGCTGGACACGCTGCGGTACGTCGTCGAGTCGGCCGACGGGACCCCTTCGGAGCCGGTCTACAAGGTCTTCGACGAGCTGTCGTCGCGGCTCGACGCGCAGCTCTCGGCGCTCGCGACCCTTCTCGACCGCGACCTGCCGGCGTTCAACGAGGAGGTCCGGGCGGCCGGCGTTCCGGCGGTCTCGGCCCCCTGATCGAGGGGCAGGCGCCTCGGCTCAGAGGCGCGCGTAGCTACCTTCCATCATCCGGGACCACGCCTGCCCGTCGCGCGACGTCTCGATCCGGAACGCGTACCGGCCGTCCCCCTCGAAGGAGTAGACGTAGCGGCTGTGTCCCCACGGCGTCTTCTGCTCGAACGCCAGGGTGTCCCCCTCCCACGTGCCGAGCGCGGGGAGGGAATAGGCGTCGCCGCCCATCGAATCGAACCAGTGCATCGTGTACCGGCGCTGCTTCCCGTCCCAGCCGAACACGCCGTGGCCGCGGTAGACCACTTTCCCGTCGCGCTCCTCGGCGTAGTCCGTGATCAAGTAGAAACCGTCCACGTCGAGCCTCGACGTGAAGCGTCCTTCGGCCTTCCGGGTCTCCTGCACCCAGGGGGACGGGTGCAGCGTCTCCTCCCCCGTCCACGTTCCCTCGAGCGCTCGTAGCTTGTGGTGCTCGGCCTGCGGCTGGGGCATCTCCATCGGGTGTCCTCCTATTCCTTCTTGTCCTTCCGCGCCCTACGGTCGAGGTCCTCCTGCGTGTCCTTAAGGTGGTCCCGCGCGATCTCCTTCCCCTTCTCGATCCCTTGCGCGGTCATGACCGCGTGCTTCTTGCACTTGTCGAGAGCGGTCTTCCCCTCGGCCTCGCCGAGGACCTCGAGCTTGGTGCGAGCCCTGAAGCCCCCCATCTGGACGTGCTGCTGGATGTAATAGGTCTTGCCCGCCGAGACCTCGAGCTCCAGCGCGTCCACGTTCTCCGACTTCGACCAGAACACGTGCTTCCCGGGAGCGACCTGGGAGAAGAAGTAGCTGTGCCCCTTGTTGATGCCCAGGATCTCGTCGTCGCAGAGGAAGAAGCTCTTGATCGCGAACCCGACCATCGCCGGTCGGACCACGTAGACGAGGGCCTTGTCGGGCTGGACCTCCCCCATGGGCCGCTCGTCCTCGAAGCGGACGTAGCCTCCCCCCTCTTCCTTGTCGTCGTCCTTCTCCCCGGCCAGGCACGGCCCCGCCTGGATCGCGACGGTGAGGAGCAGCGCGAAGACGGTCACGAGCGTGCCGAGGCCTTTCCATTTCCTGTTCATGTCTCACCCCCCTGGTGCCATTCGAGTCATCGAAGCCGCGCTCGCCGGGAATTGACACCCGGGCGCCGCGCGATTATAAGCTCCGATGTTCCCTGATGGTCCGAGCCCGGGCCGGGAAAACGATCCTCGGTGAAGGAAGAATTGGCGCCTCGCTACGTCGTCGGCCCCGGCGCGGAGAGCGATCCCTCCCGGCCGAGCCTCAGCGTCTGCATCGTGGGCCAGGACATGGCTCCGCGGATCGGCCCGCTCCTTGACCAGGCCGATGCCATCGCGGACGAGATCGTCTACGTGGACGGCGGGTCGAGGGACGGCTCCGCCGACCTGGTCGCGCGGCACCCCAAGGCGCGCTTCATCGTCCGGCCGTTCGACGGCAACATCGCGCGGCAGAAGAATTTCGCGCTCGACCAGGCCCGGTGCGACTGGGTCCTGATCCTCGACACCGACGAGCTCCTCGGGCCGCGCCTCCTCCGCCTGCTCCCGCGTCTCTTGCTCTCCCCCGCCCGGAGCGTGAGGTGCCCGCGGTACTGGCTGGTGGACGACCGGCACTACGTCCACGCCAGCGGCGTCTACCCGGACCGGCAGCTCCGCCTCTTCCGCAACGTCCCGGAGCTGCGCTACGACGAGGCCCATCTCATCCACCACCCCTTCCGACACGAGCAGCTCCTCGAGCCGTGCGTGCGCCTCAAGGGAGCCCATCTGCTCCATTACGACTTGATGTGGAACGACCGCGAGAGCCGCGAGGCGAAGGTCCGGCGCTACGAGAAGGCCCACCCCTCGTTGACGGGAGTGAACCGCTACTACCTGTACGAGGACATGCCTCACCGCATCGCGTCCTGCCGCGAGTACTGGGAGGGCGGCTCCCCCGGGACGCGGCCGGACGTCGTGCGCGCCGCGATCGACCGCTTCAGGCTGTGGCGGCTCGGCTCCACGGCTCGCCTGGGTCGACGCGCGGCGCCCGAGCCCGGTGGCGCCCCTTGACTCGCTGAAACCTGTCGGAATAGCGTGTGCACGCCGCTGCCCGTCAACGCGGGCGCGCGGCCCAGGAGGGGACCATGGAGGGGAGGCCAGAGATCATCGCGGCCGTCTTGACTTTCGCCCTCGTCGTGCTCGGCGTCGGCATCCTGATCAACGTGATCATCTGCGCGCTGCTCTCCAGCGCATTCAAGCGCGTGCCTCCGCAGTTCAGGCAGCTCGAGCCCGGGCTCGTGTGGCTCCTCTTGATCCCCTGCTTCTCCCTCGTGTGGAACTTCTTCGTGTTCCCTCGGCTCTCGCAGTCGTTCAAGAAGTACTTCGACGCGTCGGGCCGCCCGGAGGTCGGAGACTGCGGATCCGCGGTCGGGCTCGCGTACAGCATCACCTGCGCGTGCTGTCTCGTCCCCTACCTCGGCTGCGTCACGGGGATCGCCTCCCTGATCCTGCTGATCATCTTCCTGATCAAGGCCAACGATCTCAAGAACATGATCCCGATCGGCGCGGGCGTCCCCCCGGCGGCCCCCTCATCGCCGGGGCGCTTCTGCGGGTCGTGCGGCGCCGCCGTTTCCGCCGGCACGTCGTTCTGCCCGTCCTGCGGGAAGGCCGTCTGACCTCGGGCCGCCGCGAGCCGAGGCTCGGCAGGTCCTACGAGAGCCCCCGGACCGCGAGCCACATGCGGACCGTCCACCACAGGAGCATCAGCACGAGGGTGATCGCGACGGACCACCCCCACGCACGGTCCCAGCGCGGGACCCACGGCCGCCACCGCCCCATTGCTCCCGCGACGCGAGGAGGAAGCGCCAGCAGGATCAGCCCGAGAGCGGGAGCGCCGAACGGGTGCACGGCCCAGGATTCCTGAAGCCGGCCGTGCAGGAGCAGGACCACCGCGCGGGTCAGCCCGCAGGAAGCGCACGGCAGACCGGTCGTGAGCCGGAACCAGCAGAGGGTCGGCAGGCGGAGGCCGCCGAGCGCGAGCGCGGTGTCCCCGAACCGGACGACCGGCCGGAGCACCCATCCCGCGGCGAGCCCGCCGAGGATCATGGCGACGATCCCCGCCTGGGTCCGGCGGTTCAAGGGTCGGAGCGGCCCTGCGCCAGCCGCGCCGGCGAACTCTTCCGGCCGAGCTTCCATGACCGGGCATGATAGCGCCTCGCCGATGTTGTAGTCTTTCGCCTTCCAAGGGGCCGGGCAGCCCTCGTCGCCCGGCGAAGGAGAGCCATGGAGACCGCCGTCGAGCAGCCTCGCAAGAGTCCCTTGCGCGAGATCGTGCAGCCGTTCATCGACGTCGTCCGCGCGCCGCGGGCGCTGTGGGGGGTCAACCTCTCCTACCTGCTCGAGGGGATGTGCTACTTCGGGGTGGTCGGCTATCTCGCGATGTATTTCAACCAGTACGCGGGGCTGTCGGACGTCTCCGCCGGGGTCATGGTCGGCGCCCTGACCTGGGGCATCACGTTCTCGATGTTCCTGTTCGGCGGCCTCGCGGACAAGTGGGGGGTGAGGATCGCGCTGATCGCCGCCCTCGCGCTGATGCTGTTCGGACGGGTGCTGCTGGCAGGCGGTCCGACCCTCGGCCTCCCGCCCGCGGGGCTCTTCTCGGCGGTTCACGTGGTCGCGATGCTCGGCATCCTCCTGGTGGTCCTCGGCTACGGCATGTACCAGCCGGCGGCCTACGCCGCGGTCCGGCAGTTCACGACCCCCAAGACCGCAGGGATGGCGTACGCGATGCTGTACGCCCTGATGAATCTGGGAGGTTGGCTCCCGTCGTTCTTCCCCCCCATCCGCCGGGCGGTGGGGATCTCGGGCGCGATCTGGGTGTACGCCGCGATCACCGCGGCGGGGCTCGTGGCGACGCTCCTGATCCTCTCGCGGAAGACGGTGGCGACCGCGACGGCGCGAGCCCGTGAGGCCTCGGGTAAGGAGCCGGAGAAGCCGGCCGACAAGAGCGCGACGAAGGAGCCGTTCTCGGTGGTCCGCTGGCTCAAGAACCATCCGATGGCCGACCCCAAGTTCGCTTTCTTCATCTTCTGCCTCATCCCGGTCCAGACGCTGTTCGCCCACAACTGGCTGACGCTGCCGATGTACGTGGAGCGCGCCTACCGGGGGACCTGGATGGGCGACCACTTCGAGGTCGCGGTCAACTTCAACCCGCTGCTGATCTTCATCCTGGTGCCGATCGTCGCAGCGATCAGCCAGAAGGCGAAGGTCTACAACATGATGATCGCGGGCACCGCGGTCATGGCCGCACCGACGTTCCTCCTGGCCATCGGCCCCTCGTTCTGGACGCTGCTCGGATACCTGGTCCTGATGACCATCGGCGAGGCGATGTGGCAGCCGCGCTTCCTCCAGTACGCCGCCGAGATCGCCCCCGAGGGGCGCACCGGCGCCTACATGGGGGTCGCGCAGTTCCCGTGGTTCCTCACCAAGATGATCACGAGCTTCTACTCCGGCTGGTTCCTGACCCACTACTGCCCGCCGCAGGGGGAGACGCACACCGAGCGGATGTGGCTGATCTACGGCTTCATCGCGATCTCCTCCACCGTCCTGCTCTTCTCCGCGCGCAACTGGCTCGGCAAGGACTTCAAGACCCAGGCCGATTGACGGGCACCTACAGGTCGAGCTCGGCGATCACCGGGAGGTGGTCGCTGGCGATGCGGGAGATCGCGAGGCGGCACCGGCGGGCGGCCAGGACCCGGACCGGGCCGCGAACGTAGATCCGGTCGAGGCCGCCGGTGGGCGAGAACGACGGGAACGTGCGTATCGCGGCGCGGCGGCCGGTCCGCCGTTCGGTGGCGCATCGGAACCCGAGGAAGTCCGTGAACAGCGGCGCGAGGAGGTTGCGCCAGTCGTTGAAATCCCCCCCCACGAGGCAGGGGCGGCTCGCCGGGAGCGCCGCCAGCTCGGACGAGCGGACGAGGGTCCCCACCTGCCGCATCCGCTCCCGCGCGGACAGGCCGAGGTGCAGGTTGAACACCTCGACCTCGACCGGCCGCCCGTGGGGGCGCTCGACGCGGAGGGTGGTGTGCTGGCAGCCCCGGGACTTCCGCGCGTCGATGGTCAGATCGATGTTGCGCTCCTCCAGGATGGGGAACCGGGAGAGCGTGGCGTTGCCGTACCGGCCCCGGCGCAGCCGGACGTTGTGGCCGACGGCGAGGTGGGGGTAGTCGAGTGCCTCCTTGATCTCGAGGGCCAGGTCGAGCCGCCGGGAGCGGGGAACTCCCTCGTCCACCTCCTGGAGGAGCGCCACGTCGGGATCGTGGTAGGCCAGGATCTCGACGATCCGCTCGGGCCGGAAGCGGCGGTCGACGCCGATCGCCCGGTGGATGTTGTAGCAGAGCACCGTCACGACCACGCCGAACCCCGCTTCAATTTCATGCGCCTCTGCGTGTACTATGAGGTGCTTCGGACCCCGGGGCAAGACGCGGCATGGCAGACCGGCAGATCCCGATCATCATCCTGGGCGGCAGCGATCGCCGCCGCGTCCGGCTGCCCGCCGGCGCCCGCGAGAAGCACTCGCTGGCGGGGTACAAGGG
>JAIQFR010000168.1 GCA_020073205.1 Terriglobia bacterium | reverse complement strand
ACTTGGGCAGCTCCATGCCGCTGTAGTGAACGACCCCCCGGCGTAAGGGTTGTGGAGCGACGTCTGATCGGACCCGAGGTCCACCTTCTCGCCGGAGGAGACCAGCCGCTCCCATAGATCCACCACGTTCCCCAGGTAGCCGAGCGAGAGCGGCGCCCTCGACTTCCTCGCCCGCTCGATCCTCGCCAGGAGCTTGTCGAGATCGGTCTCGTACTCCTGCAGCCACCCCTGCTCGTGCCTCTTCAGGAGCGCTTTCGGGTCGATCTCGGCCACGACGCCCACCGCCCCGGCGATCACCGCGGCCTTGGCCTGGGCGCCGCTCATCCCGCCGAGCCCGGAGGTCACGAACACGCGCCCCGCGAGCCCTTCCTCCTCCGACACCCCGAGGTACCTGCGACCGGCGTTGAGGAGCGTGATCACGGTCCCGTGGACGATCCCCTGCGGCCCGATGTACATGAAGCTGCCGGCCGTCATCTGCCCGTACGACGTGACGCCCAGGGCGGCGAGACGATCGTAGTCGTCCGGCGTCGAGCGGCTCGGGATCACCATGCCGCAGGTCAGCACGAGGCGAGGGGCGTCCGGGTGGGACGGGAACAGGCCGAGCGGGTGGCCCGAGTACAGCACCAGCGTCTGCTCGTCGGTCATCTCCGACAGGTACTTCATGACCAACCGGTACTGGGCCCAATTCTGGAAGACCGTGCCGTTCCCTCCGTACGTGACGAGCTCCTCCGGGTGCTGCGCGACCGCGGGGTCGAGGTTGTTCTGGATCATCAGCATGATCGCCGCGGCATGGCGGCTCCGGGCCGGGTAGTCCCCGATCGGGCGCGCCTTCATTTCGTATCCGGAGGGCCGGTAGCGGCGCATGTAGATCCGGCCGTCGATCTCGAGCTCCCGGGCGAACTCCGGCGCCAGGGCCGCGTGCTGGTGCGCGGGAAAGTACCGGAGCGCGTTGGAGACCGCGAGCTCCTTCTCGGCTTGCGTGAGGACCTGCCGTCGGGCCGGCGCGTGGCTCAGGGAGGGATCGGAGGGAGGCATCGGGGGAATCTCGTCCGGAATCCCCTCCGCGATCAGCATCCCGAAATCCCTGGCGGGCGTGGCTGCTTTCATGGCCGGTGGTCTCCGGGACCGAGGGGCGGTCAGAACGGTCGCCGCTCGGAAGCCCTCATCTTACCGCTCCGGCGCGACGCGGACCATTCCTTACGGCATGGGAGCGAGGCCCGAAGCTTCCGCCGGCTCCCGTTCACGAGTGTCCGAGAATCCGGTGCGGCTCGTACGTCTCCTCGAGCTGCCGCATCTCTTCGTCGTCCAGTTCGAGGTCGAGAGCGGCCGCGAGGTCGTCGAGCTGTTCCAGCCGGGTCACGCCGACGATCGGAGCGGCGACCCCGGGCTTCCGCAGGAGCCAGGCCAGCGCGATCCGGGCCGGCGTCGCCCCCCGGCGATCCGCCAGGGCCCTCGCGCGCTCGACGATCCGGAAGTCGCCCGGCGAGTAGTAGAGCCCGTGCGCGAAGTCGTCGGAGCCCGCCCGGATCGTGTCGCCGCCCTTGGCGCCTTCCGCGACGCGCCGGTTCCCCGAGAGGAAGCCGCGCGCCAGCGGGCTCCAGGGCGTGAGCGCGAGACCCTGGTCGAGGCACAGCGGGATCATCTCGCGCTCTTCCTCCCGGTAGACCAGGTTGTAGTGGTTCTGCATGGAGACGAAGCGGGTGAATCCGCCGTCGTCCGCCGCGTGCTGCGCCTTCGCGAGCTGCCAAGCGAACATGCTCGAGGCCCCGAGATAGCGCGCCTTTCCCGCGCGGACCACGTCGTGGAGCGCCTCCAGGGTCTCCTCGATCGGGCACGTCGGGTCCCACCGGTGAATGACGTACAGGTCGACGTAGTCCATCCCGAGCCGGCGAAGCGACACGTCGATCGCGGCCAGCACGTGCTTGCGCGACAGCCCGCCGTCGTTCGGTCCGGGCCCCGAGGGGAAGAACACCTTGGTCGCGACGACGTGGGCCTCCCGCGGCCCGAGATCCCGGAGCGCCCGACCCACGATCTCCTCGCTCACGCCGAGCGAGTACATGTCCGCGGTATCGAAGAAATTGATCCCGAGCTCCACGGCGCGGCGGAAGAACGGCCGGCTCTCCTCCTCCTCGAGCACCCACTTCCGCCAGGAACGCGAGCCGTAGGTCATGGTGCCGAGGCAGAGCCGGGAGACCTTCAGGCCGGTGCGGCCCAGTCCGACATAGTCCATCGAGCGCCCTCCGTGCCCCTCGGGTTACCGATCAGGAGCTGAACTCGACCCCGTCCGGCGGACGTTCGAGCCGCCCCAGCTCGAAGCGGAGCGCCCCCTCGAGGTCGGGATGCCGGAAGCGGAATCCCGCGTCGAGGAGCCTCCGCGGCCGCACCCGCTGCCCTTCGAGGAGCAGCGACCTCCCCATCTCACCGAAAAGAAGATCGACCACGGTCGAAGGCAGCGGCGCGACGGCGGGACGGCCCAGGATGCGGCCGAGCGTCCGCGCCAGCTCGGCGTTCCGGACCGGCTGGGGCGCCGACGCGACCACCGGTCCGGCGAGCTCCCCTCGGAAGAGCGCGAATTGGACCGCGCCGACCGCATCGTCCAGCGAGATCCAGCTCACATATTGCCGGCCGCTGCCCACGCGCCCTCCCGCGCCGAGCCGGAAGGCCGGGAGCATCCGCGCGAGGGCGCCTCCCGCGGCGCCCAGGATCACGCCGAACCGGAGGTGGACGACCCGGATTCCGCGCTCCATGGCCGGGACCGCGGCGGCCTCCCACTTCCCGCACACCTCCGCGAGGAACCCCCGGCCCGGGCCGCTCGCGTCCTCGAGCGGCTCCTCGCCCCGGTCGCCGTAGAAACCCACCGCGGAGGCGCACAGGAGCACTCGAGGCGGCGCCTTGAGCGCGGCGAGCGTCCGAGCGAGGAGTCGCGTCCCCACGATCCGGCTGGCGAGGATCCGGTCCTTCCGCGCGGCGGTCCACCGCCCCTCGCCGATGTTCTCGCCCGCGAGGTGGATCACGGCGTCGAGCGCTTCGAGCCGCGCCGCGTCGAGCCGGCCCGAGGCCGGGTCCCACGGGATGTCCTCTGGACCGGCGTCCGGCCCCGGACGGACGAGGCGGAACACCGCGTGTCCCCCGGTCGACAGGAAGGCGCGGATCGCCGAGCCGACGAGGCCGGTCGCGCCGGTCACCGCGATCCTGAGCGGCCCGCGGACGTCCATCGATCGGTGCCTCGCGAGGTCGGCGGCGGTGATCTCGTGGCGCCACGCGAACATCCGCTCGATCCTCCTGCGCGCCGAGCGGAGTCCGGCGAGCTCGCCCACGACCCCGAAGGGGAGCGCGTAATCCACCCTGTCCTCGAGAACGCACCCATCCCCGCCGTCGGGCTCGAACCGGTGCTCGTGGATCCAGTGCGCGAACGGTCCAGCGACCTGGCGGTCGACGAAGCGCCTCCCCTCGTCGTAGTCCGTGTGCTCCGCCTCCCAGCGAACCCTAACCGGTCCCGCGGGGACGTGGAGCGCGACGCGGCCGCCGTCCCTTATGCCTCCCGCGCGGTCGATCACCGTGACGCGCTCCCACGGCGGCAACAGCCGTTCCAGAGCCAACGGCCGCTCGTGCCAGCGGAACGTCTCCGCGGCCGGCGCCCCGATCCTCGAACGCGCGACGAATCGGTGCAGCCTCATGCGGAGTCCCCTCCGGCATTCACATGGCGACGGGCGTCCCGTACATTCTAGGACGCCTTCGCGCTACGCCGTCGCAGGAGGCTCCCTCGGGATCCGGGAGGCAGGTCCCGGCTCAGACCGGCGGGCGGTTGCGGTCGCCGTAGCCGGTCAGCTCCACGAAGCCGCGTCCCGCCGGGCGACCGTCGGCGTCACGGACCGAGACCGACCCTTCCCAGTAGAACGGCGCGTGCGGAATCCGGCCCCGGTTCTCCTGGTCGGAAAGGTCCGGCCGCACCTCGAGCCGCAATCCGGCGGAGGGGACGCCGATCGACCATCGCGCGGGGTACGTCGCGCCGGTCTCGGGGCTCTTCCAGCTCGCGAGGGACCGCACCGACCATTCGGACGGCGCGAGATTGCGGGCCACGCCGGCGCGGTCCACCAGGGTTCCGTTCCGGAAGTCCACGGTCCCGTCGGGGCGGCGCATCAGGTAGAGCATCAGGTCGCGCCCGTCGTCGAGCCTGAGCGCGAACCAGTCCCAGCCGACCTGCCCGCTCGAGAGGTGCGAAGAGCCGAACTCGTGGTCCATCCAGGACTCGCCGCGCACCAAGAACGTCCGGCCGTCGAGGACGATGGTTCCTTCCGTGGAGAGCCGCGTGAGGCTGTAGTACTCGCTCGCGGCCCCCGGGTCCTCTCCCTTGAGGCTGTAACCGTCCGGGCCCTCCAGCACCAGCGGCTTAAGGGGATGCGTCGAAAGGCGAAACGCCATGCGACGCTCCTCGTCTCTCATCTCGAAGTCGAACGCGCCCCCGTTCCACCCGAGGGTCCAGAGCCCACTCGTGCCGGCTGGGGCGAGCACCTTGGCGATCATGGGATCGGACGGCGCGCCGAAGGCGCCCAGCAGCGGAGCCTCGCGGCGGACGACGTCGCTGAATCGGCGCTCACCCCGGGCCAGGTCGGCGAGCGCCGCATGGTCCATGATCAGGTTCCGTGCGGCCCATTCCGATCGGAGCGCGGGTCGTTCCGGCGAAAGGCCGATGCGAAACACGGTGAACTGGTACGCGAAGACGCGTCCGGGCTCGTCCCGCGCCTCGAGTTGGCCCGTGAAGTACCACCACTCGGTACGGTACCCCTCGTGGGAGCCGTGGTCCCGGGGAAAGGACCAGGCGTAGCCGGGGACGGCGATCCGGAAGCCCGGGCCCGCCGCGAGCGCGCCCGCCAGCGCCGCCGCCACGACCGGTCCGGTCCACGCGCGCTGCGCTCCCCTCCGGTCAGAGATCGTCACGGCTCAACTCGGCGGCGGAAGTGCGGCTCGCCCTTAGGGCGGGGTAGACGCTCGCGATCGCCGCGGCGGCCAGGATCGTGGCCGCCTGCGCGGAGAGCGCGAGGACCGGCGCGCTCGGCGCGATGGTCCAGCCGAAATACGCACGGTTGATCACGAAGATCAGGATGGCCGCGAGCGCCGTGCCCCCGGGAAGCCCCAGCGCGAGCCCGAGCGCCCCCATCCCGATCCCTTCGCCGAGGAACACCCGGAAGATTTGCCACCTTCCCGCGCCCAGGGCCCGGTAGAGCGCGAGCTCCGCGGTGCGCTCGCGCGCGAGGACCAGGAGCGTCAGCGTGATCCCGAGCGCGGCGATCAGGAGCGCCATCCCCTGGAGGAGCCGCGTGACCGCGAAGGTCTGGTCGAAGATCGCCATGATCTCGTCGCGCAGCCCCCGCTTGTCGAGAATCTCGAGCGGCACGCCTCGGAAGCGCTCGCGAAGCGCGTCCATCGTCGCCTCGGTATCGACACCCGGCGCGAGGTAGAGATCGACGTTCGTGATCCCGCCGGGGCCGTAGGCCCTCTCCATCGCGGAGAGGTCCATCTCGGCGGAACCGTTCTCGTCCGAGTAGTCGTAGTAGACCCCCGCGATGGGGAATTCGGCCTCTCCTCCCGAGGTCGCGAGTCTCAGGCGGTCGCCGGGGCGAAGCCGCTCCTTCCTGGCCAGGGGCTCGCCGATCAGCACCGCTCCTTCCGAGACCATGCGCCGGATCGCCTCGGCGCGATTGCCGGAGACGAGCGGAAACCGTCCATCGCCTCCCGGCAAGCCCGCATCGCGGCCGATCAGCGAGATCCTCCGCGATCCGGTCCAGGCGAAGCCCTGCCGGAGCCGGTCGGCGGCCCGGACGCCCGGGAACCGCACGAGCGCGGCCACGAGGTCGTCATCCAGCGTCGCCGTTCCCCTCGCCCGCCTCCAGCTCTCGCTGGTGACGTACACGTCCGCCCGGATCGTGCTTCCGATCCAGACCTCGAGGGTCTTCCGGAAGCTCCCGACCATCAGCGTGATCCCCACCAGCATGGTGACGGCGACGCCGACCGCCGCCACCGCGAACGAGGTCGTGCCGAGCTTCACTCCGAGCGTCCTGACACCGTACGCGAAGTCGAACGCCCCAGGGTGGATCAGGCCGCTGACCCGTTTCAGCATCCACGGCGTCATCAGGGGCAGCGCGACGAT
>JAIQFR010000167.1 GCA_020073205.1 Terriglobia bacterium | reverse complement strand
GCTGGTCGCGCCCGAGGGGGAAGGGGCCGGGTGACCGGCGGGCGAGGCGCGGTGGCGCGATGGGTTGCGTATCGGCACCCCGCCGGAGGCTTGCGAGTCAGGGAAAGATGTCGACGTCGCGCGACTCGGCAGGGAACGGGATGGAATCGTTCGGCTTGCGTACCTCGCTTCGTGCCGGGCGCCGTGCGGTCACCCGTTCCGCACCGGCAACCTCATTTCGCTTCTCGGCATCCGACTCGGCGTAGATTCTCGCCATCACCGCCACGCGTATCGACGAGTTCGTCTGGGACCTCGACACGGAGGAGTTGCCCGACGCCCTCCGCCTCCTCGCCGCGCTGGAGAGGGCCGGTTGGGTGTCGCCGCGGGAGGCCTCGGAGTGGCGGGGGCGGATCGCTGCGTTGGGGGTATTCCGCGGGGACCACCAGACCTGGATCGAAGGGCCGGGGGCGTAGCGTCGTGACCGCTCGCAGCCCCTCGCGCGACTCCGTGCCTTGCTATCGCGCAGGCAACCCGCGCCAGCCGCGAATTCGTCAACCGAATGGCACGCTTGCGATGGTACGAACCTCCGCGGGACGGGCACACCACAACCCAGCCGCTTTCATGAACCTTCCGCCGACTCCGCCAGGCGGGGCGCGCTTCTGGAAGCGCGGCCGCCCGTTTCGCGCCGAGATCAGACCGACGCCTGCGCTGGCCGAGCGCACCCGGGCCTGCTACCTCAACGCGTCTCGGGGGGCAACGGCTCGAGAGGTACTGGCCCCGGTGGCGTCGGCGCCGTGCGCTCCGTCGACCCGCGGCCCGCGCCGCGCCGCGGCGATCGCGGCCCGCAAGTTCCGTCGACCTTGCACACGGGCGCTCCAGAAGGGCATCCGCAGACGCCGCACATCATGACGAGGCCTCCTGGTGTGCAAAACTGTGGCTTCTGCCCGGCGCATTGGTTGAAGGGGGTGCCGTCGGTGCAAAGGGGCGAAGGTGGCTGACTGAGGCTCGCAACCCAGCCTTGTGTGTTGCCTTGGTAACTGCCCCCACCCACAATCGTCAAACCATCTGCGGACACGCCAGCGACCGAGCCAAGTGTCCAAGCACCTGAGTCGAGACCGTACGTATTCACGAGTAGATCACGGAGACTGATCATGCCGGTACCGGCGTTCCAGTAAAACGCCTCCCAGCCCGCCCCGATCACACAGAATCCGACCACGACGGAACCGTTCGCGGAAACCCCCATGGCTGTACATTGCGAAGCTCCTGGCAAGGCACCGAGGCCCACCATTCCGCCGCTGGGGGTCCACCGAAACGCCTCACCTTGGGGGTAAAGGGCTGAACTCGACTGCCCCACAACGACGTTGCCATCGTCGGACACGTCGTACGCCGTGCCGTTGGAATCTCCACCAGCCAGATCCCCGAGCCCGATGGTCGCGCCGTTCCATGTCCAGCGAGTCGCCTCCCAATTCACCCCCCCAAACCAGCTCCCGCCCACGGTGGTCGAGCCATCGGCGCTGACACCCACGCCGTAGCTAGCCGACGCGCCTGCCAGGTAACCCAGGCCGACCATGCCGCTCGCCTCGGTCCAACGGAAGCCCTCCGGGGAGGTACCTGTCCCCTTGTAACTATTCCCTATTACGACCGAACCATCCGATGAAACGTCCTTCGCCCAGCTCCTGTCCCCTCCTCCCCCAGGCAGCCACCCAAGCCCTACCATCCCGCTGGAAGACCTCCAGCAAATCGCCTGCCGAGGCGGGGGCCAGGTAACCTCGCTGCTCCCGACGATGACTGAGCCGTCCCCTGAAGCCGAATAGGCCTCACTTGCCGTGTACCCGCTCAAGTACCCTAGGCCAACGATGCCGCCAGATTCTGTCCACTTGAAGGCCTGAAGCCCGGAGGCAGAACCGCCGCGCCCAATCACGACCCGCCCGTCTCGCGATACGCCATAAGCCTCGCTGTAGGGCGGTGTTGAACCAGGTAGGTAGCCCACACCCTTCAAACTGGCGGCGGCGGCAGAAACTAGGTCGAAGTTCGCGACCTGGAACATCAACGCGTTGTAGTCAGTGTAGTCGATCAGGAAGGTCCCATCGCCCAAGGGCCCTTCCATCGCTCCCCAGCTATTTTGGCAGAGGTACGCCCCCTTGCTGTCGTCCCAGCCCATCACCAAGACCGCGTGAGACCCTTCATACACGGCCCCGGCCCCCTTGCTGTATACGTTGTTGGGAAAAGACTGCGTCTTCAGCCAGTAGCTATTGAAGTCATCGTACACGTCGAAGGAGAAGTACGCCGGCCCTGTGGTGAAAATGGATGTCTTCACCTGTACCGGATCGCTGGTGTCGATCGTGTAGATGTCGCCGACGCGGTAGGGCGCAGCCGCCGGAACCGACTGATTGATGTTCCCGCAGGCGACTGACCGGTAGGTTGGCGGGCAGGTGGTCGTTGATTCGTTATAGCCGAAGTAGTTATCTTCGATCGGCCACACCCCGCCGTCCACTCCCCAGTAACTCAGAGCCTTGAAATTGCCACCGCAGCAACCCCATATATCGTCGGCGGTATCGGTGTTGCACGAGACTTGCTGCTGCTCGGACAGATTCTTCCGGCCGACCGCGGTCGACTTCAACAGGTGAGCCTGAAACGCCTCGGCGATCGCAAAAGCCCAGCAGGAGCCACAATCACCCTGATCCTTCGCCGGCTCCAGGACGATCCCGGCGGCGCGCGCATCGTAGGCCGCCGGGAGCGCCATGGCCGAGGGCGGCATGGTCTTTAGCAGTTTCGCATATTCCTCTTGTGACAGCGGAATGTTGCCTAGCGCGTGCTTGTCCGCAGCGTTGCTCGGTCTGGATGCTGCAAGAACGCAAATTGCCAGGATAGCCGCGTTCCTACAGAGCACATGCCACTTCTTCTCGTGATGGTTCAACATCATTCCCCTCCTCTGGCGGAAAAGCGAAACGTCCGGAGGACACGTTACCGACTGACGCATTACCTGCTCAACAAACGTCAGCGCACTTTGTATCGTCTCGATGTTGCGGCCACGACCTCGCCGGACGGAAAGTCGCACTCCGCGAGCGATCCAGAGGATTCGGATGCCCCCGGGCTTGGTGCAGTCCTCTTGTTGTGCCAACTTTGTTCTTGACCGCTCGGTTGATTCAATTATGCGCGCATCAGTAACCAACGCGACGCCCGCTTTCACGGTCGAAGTCTTTCGATGCCCGGGCCTGGGTTTTGCTGCGTTCCTCGAAGGTCAAGCGGCAAATCCAGGAGTTGATCGGGGAGCCGAGAACGGAAATACCCACAGAGTACCTTCGGCATGCGGTTGCTCGCCTCATGGACATGCCCCTGGATAGCTGTGTCCCGCCTACTCCTATTACCCGTGGGTGTCAATGCTCCTTTCGAGTTGCGGATTCCGGTGCGACCTCCCTTGGCAAGGAATGGGATGGGGATTGTCCGCTTGCCGGTGATCACCGCCCGCCGCCCCGGCTACGTGATCGACCACGTCAAGGCGGTGAAGGACGGCGGCGCACACGAGCCGTGGCAGACCGGGAAGGACGCGAAGGCGAAGGATCAGCGGGAGTACTGGGCTGGCAGAACAATGAAGGAGCGGACATGAAAGCCAGCGTGATGGTCAGCGTTATCCCCATCGGAGTCGGGATCTCCCTGTCGAAGTACATCGCCGCCTGCGAGCGCGTGTTCGCGGAGGCGGGGCTGAACCCGCAGCTCCACGCGCACGGCACGAACGTCGAGGGAGAGTGGGATGAGGTGTTTGCTGCGGTCCGGAAATGCGTCGAGACCGTTCACGCCATGGGCGCGCTGCGGATCTCGACGCATCTCAAGGTCGGCACGCGGACGGACCGGTCAGAGAGTGGCGAGGAGATGGTCCAGAGCGTGAAGAAGAAACTGGTAGCCGGCTAATTCGCCGCGGAGAGCACTTCATGAATGACCGTCAGACTAGGGGGGCGTACTTCATCACCGCCGCCACATACCAGGGGCGGAAGAGGTACGGTAGGAAGACGAGCGGGGAGTTGAGCGGGAGGAACCCGGCGGTGCTCCCGGCGTGCGCGAAGTGACCTGAAACGGACCTTCGGGCTGCGGATGCGAAGTGGTGTCCGGGAAGTGGCTGCTGCGTCACCTCGATTCCCAGCCCGCCGCCAGCCTCCCACGCGCATTTTCGCCCAGGTGCCCAGGGACCTTGCTCAGAGTCCTGCGCCCAGCCGGGCATGAATCCACGGCTCGAGCCCTGGCGCCAGGTAGAAACGCGGACGCAGCAAGTCGTCCTCGCTCCCGATCACGCCCTCGGCGGCGGCCCGCCTCGCCAGCGGCGTGCCCGGATAGATGCGGATGCCGACGGTAATCCGCAGGTCGTCGAGGTGCAGCGACCGGGCGAAGGTGAGGCTCTCCTCGACCGATTCTCGCGTCTCACCCGGTCCGCCCAGCAGCAGGAAGCCGAAGCGGCGGATGCCGTGGGCGGCGAGCAGATCAGACGTACGCCGCACGTCCCCGGGCGTGAAGCGCTTGTTCAATTCGCGCAGGATGCGCGAACATCCGCTCTCGAATCCCAGGCTCACCTCGCAGCAGCCCGCCGCCGCCATCGCCCGCACGAGCGCCTCGCGCACGCGCTCCGGATAGAGGATGCAGCGCCAGATTACGGGCGGGTCGAGAGCGGCCAGCGCCGCGCAGAGTTCGAGCGCATGGCGCTCCGGAATGTTGAAGGAATTGTCCACGAAGTAGAAGCGACGGTGTCCCGTGCGGGACAGCCGGGCTACGGTTTCCACCACGCGGCGCGGCGAACGGCGGCGGATGCGCCGACCCTGGACACGAGAGGTCGAGCAGTACGAGCAGTCGTTCGGGCAGCCCCGCCGGCTCTGCACTGGGATCCAGAGATCGTCGTTCGCCGCCGGCGCGAGTGCATCGTCCCAGAGGGGTAGGACATCTAGATCCCGCGCCTGCGCACGCGAGATCCGAGGCGGGCCGCTCGCCGTGTAGACGCCCTGCAGGTCCGATGGCGAGTCTCCCGCCGCGAGCCGCTCGATCAGGGCCACGAAGGCGGCCTCGCCGTCGCCGGCGACCCCGTAATCGGCGCCCAGAAATGCGAGGGCCTCTCGCGGGAAGATGCTATAGCCTGCGCCGCCCAGCACGATCGGCGCCCGCGATCCCACGCGGCATTCATCGACCACCTCGCGGACCGGTTCGAGCAGGAAGCGCGGGTTCGCCTGGCACTGGTCATCGATGTTGCGTACCGAGATGCCGATCACGCCGGGAGCGAAGGCGGCCAGCGCGCGTCTCACCACCCCCCGCGTCTCAGTCTCGCGGAGCAGGTCGAGGAACGCGACCTCGTGACCCGCGGCCCGCGTGGCGGCCGCGACCAGGCCCAGACCGAGCGGAATCGTCACCATGTTGAGGCGCTCGGTGTTGGCCGAGATGAGCAGCACCTTCATGCTCATGGCTCCCCGCGGGCACCCTCGTAGGATCGGTCTCCTGCAGGCCGTGCCGGACTGCTTCCACTCGGACGCCAGGTCCGAGTGGGACCGCTCGCGCAACCGTCCCCTCGAGCGTCTTCAAGAGAACTGTAGCACGCGGCGCTTCGGGACCGCGCGTTCGTTTCTTGCTCGTGACTCCCGCCCCGTGCTCGTTTGACTTCTTGCCGCGACCGCCCGCTGCCCCGGCTACGTGATCGACCACGTCAAGCCGGCGAAGGAGGGAGGCGCGGACCCGAACCGGGCGGGACGCGGTCCCCCGTCGAGTTCCCACATTTGGTCCGCCTAGCCTCCGGTGATCCCGCGCCAGCTATCGCTATCGAAGGTCCGATACGATGCATCTCGCGATGCACGAGG
Organism: Terriglobia bacterium; assembly: GCA_020073205.1. Classification (NCBI taxonomy): domain Bacteria; kingdom Pseudomonadati; phylum Acidobacteriota; class Terriglobia; species Terriglobia bacterium. The sequence continues at coordinate 407 of JAIQFR010000167.1, read as the reverse complement.
GAGAAGCCAACGCTCCCGCCAGATGCTGACTACTGCCTCAAGGGGTCGCCTGTGCCACCTTAAGCGCTCGTTCTCTCCTCTCAGAAAGGCCGCGGTATTGTCCGCGAGAGGCGCGACATAAACCGCCCGTCGCACTCCGTGACGAAGGAGATTACCAGGAAGCTTCAAGCTCTCGAGCGCTTTTCGCACTACTCGAATCCTGTAGTTAGGGCCGTTCCCGAACTCGTAGCAATTTACCTCATCCTCGCCCAGGGACCTCAGATACTTCCGCATGTGTCCCTCACGAAATCTTTCTCTGTCTGAGGATCGAAATCGGTGGAGTAATTCGCCTCCTTCGGATCAAGAGAAAACCCAGCTCGATCAGCGCGCGGCTGATCGCCACGCGATCGATCGAGGCCTGTTCACGG
>JAIQFR010000166.1 GCA_020073205.1 Terriglobia bacterium | reverse complement strand
CGGGCGAGGCTCGCGCCGCCCTGCTCCGGCTGCCCGCCGCCGACTACCCCAAGCTGAGAGACCTCGGCGCCGCCTCCCCGGACCTCCGCGCGGAGGCGGTCGAGGTGGTCCGGAACGTGGAGCCCGACGGCCGGATCTCCGACGACGCGAGCCAAGAGCTCCGCCGGATTCGCGTCGCGGCGTCGAGGGTGGGGGAGAGGCTGAGGCGGATGCTGGAGTCGTACCTCCACGAGCCCGGCGCCGAGACCGTGATCCAGGACGACTTCATCACCCAGAGGAATGGACGGTACGTGATCCCGGTCCGCTCCGACGCGCCACGGGGGGTCAGAGGGATCGTGCACTCGGCATCGTCGTCCGGCGCCACGCTCTTCGTCGAGCCCATGGAGTCCGTGGATCTCAACAACGAGCTGGTGCGCCTGAGTGAGGCCGAGGCGGCGGAGCAGGACCGGGTCGTCGAGAGGTGGAGCCGCCGGTTTCGCGATCGCCACGGGGACGTTCTGGTCGCGATGGACGGTCTCGTCTCCGCCGATACCTTGCAGGCCCGCGCGCTTTTCGCCGCGGCGGCGGAAGCGGTCACGCCCCGGATCGGCCCCGGTTTCCCGCTGAGGGTCCGGGAGGCCCGCCATCCGCTGCTCGACCGGAGACTCAGGGACCAGGGGGCGCGGTGCGTCCCGATCGGCATCGAGCTGAACCCGCCCGACCAAGTGCTCGTTATCTCGGGCCCGAATGCCGGGGGGAAGACCGTCGCGCTCAAGACCCTGGGGCTCGCCGTCGTCATGGCGCACTCCGGCCTGCCGGTTGCGGCGCGGGAGGCGAGCCTCCCGCTCTACCGCCAGGTCCGGGCGGACATCGGCGACCACCAGTCGATCGACGCGGACCTGTCCACGTTCTCGGCTCACGTCCGGGCGGTGGCGAGGTTCCTCGAGACGATGGAGCCTCCGGCGCTGCTCCTCTTCGACGAGATCGGAACCGGGACCGAGCCGGCCGAAGGCGTGGCCCTGGCGCAGGCGGTGCTCGAGCGCCTTCTCGCTCCCGGGATCACCGCGGTGGCGACCACGCACCAGGGCGTGCTCAAGGCCTGGGCGTTCACGACGGCCGGCGCCGCCAGCGCCGCGATGGAATTCGACGAGGAGACGCTGAAGCCCACGTTCCGCATCCTGATGGGTGCGGCGGGCGTCTCCGCGGGAGTCGAGATCGCGGCGCGGCTCGGCCTCCCCGAGGCCGTGGTGGACCGCGCCCGAGCGTTGATCGCGCCCGGAGGGAGGCAGACGGAGGACTACCTATCGCGCCTCCGCGAGCTGGTCTCGGATCTCGAGGCCCGGCGCGCGAGCGTCGTGACGGAGCAGGAGCGGCTCAGGGAGGAGGAGCGACGGCTCGCCTCCCGCGCCGCGGCGGATTCCGAGCGATGGCGGCGCCACGCGCAGGAATCTCTCGAGGGAGCCCTCCGTGCGTTCCACGAGCAGGGGAAGCGCGAGCTCCAGGCGATCCACGACAAGCGAGAGAGGGCGAGGCTCGAGAAGGAGCAGGCGAGGGCCGAGTCGCGTCTCAAGGGCGAGATCCGGCGGAAGACCGGAGGAGTGCCTCCGGGGGGCGGGACGGCGTCGGAGCCCGCCGCACCGATCTCGCCGCGCCCGGGCCTCAGGGTCCGGGTGCTCTCCTTGGATCGGGAGGGAGAGATCGTGTCGGTCCGGGGCGACAAGGTCGAGGTCCGCATGGGGAGCGTCGGCATCATGGTTCTGGGGGCCGACCTGGCCCCGGCGGGGGCGGAAGCGCCGACCGCGCCGGCCCGTGCGGCGGCGGCACGCCGCCCCGCCGAGCCGGGTCCGGGGCTGACGGACGACACGCCGACGGAGCTGCTCCTGATCGGAAAGACCGTGGACGAGGCGCTCCCCGAGTTGGACCGGTTCCTCGACCAGGCGGCTCTCCATGGGACCGCGGAGGTCCGCGTCGTCCACGGTCACGGCACGGGCCGACTGCGCGCCTCGGTCCGGCGCTTCCTTCGCGGGCATCCCCATGTGGAGAGCCAGCGCTCCGGCGAGCCTCGGGAAGGGGGGGACGGCGCGACCGTGGTCCGCATCCGGTGACCGGGCGACCGCAGACGCTCATCCGCGAGGATCCGGTTCGGTGGCTTTCTCGAGCTCGTGCAGCGCGTCCAGGCGATGCCGCTCGAACTTCTCGATCCAACGTCGGTGGATCTCGTGGATCGGGACGGGATTGAGGTAGTGCAGCTTCTCCCGCCCCTGCCGGATCGTGGCGATCAGATTCGCCTCCTGGAGACGCGCGAGATGTTGCGTGACCGCTTGGCGGCTCATGTCGAGATTCGAGCAGAGCTCCCCCAGCGTCTGGCCGCCCGAGGTCCTGAGGGCGTCGAGCAGGCTCCTCCGCGCCGGATGGGCGAGCGCCTTGAAAACTCTGTCGAAGTCCACACCGGCCATTATATGCAAGGGAATGCTTGCATCCCCAGCCTGTAAATCCCGGTGCCGCCGCCTCTCAGTCCGCCGGCCCTTCGTCCTCTCCGAACACTTCCATCCAGTAGGCGACGTCGCGGGACGCCGCGGGCTTCTCGGGCGGGGCGGCCCGTGTCAGCCGCTCGCGGAACGCGTCGCACCGCTCGACCCGCGCCCCGGCATGCCGGCACCGGTCTTGGAGGGCGCGGTCGTTCGTCACGACCGTCCATCCTCTGGGGTCCACCTGGGCGCGGAGGATCTCGAGAACGAGATCGTCCGCGCTGTGTCCGCGCCCCGAGAAACGGACGTCGGGACCGAGGTCCAGTCCCGGAGGCGGCTCCCCGTCGAACACCAGCACGACCTGGCGCTTCAAATCGCGGGCCAGCGAAGCGATCTCGCGGGCGAGCGCGCGGCGCTCCCCCTCCGATCGGCCCCGTTCCGGCCAGGAGCCGAGGAGGTTGTCGCCGTCCACCAGCCTCGGCACGCGTTGCCTCCGCCTGGTTCAGCTCTTGAAGATCGCTCTCAGGAGGCCCCTCGACCCGGTGTCCTCGGGGGTCGAGCCGAGCGACGCCAGCAGGGCGGCGGCCTCCGCGTTTCCCGGCTCCCAGCGCAGGACCTCCCTGAGCATCCGGGCCGCGTCCGCGCTTCGTCCCGCCCGCTGGTACAGGTGGCCGAGACCGAGGTACGCGGACGAGAGCGACGGATCGATCTCGGCGGCGGCGATGAGCTGTCGCTCCGCGTCCTCGCGGCGCCTCGCGCTGCGGGCCAGCAGGAGGCCCAGCTCCAGGCGGTACTCGGCCACGCTCTCGTCGAGCCGGACCGCGTTGTCGAGGAACGTGAGCGCCTCGGCGAGCCGCTTCCTCTCGGCCAGTTGGCGGCCGCGCAGGAAATTCTGGCGCGCGAGGTACGCCGTGTCGCCGGCGCGCGCGGCCTCGGGCTGCGTGGACCCGCCGAGCAGCTCGTCGTACTCCGCCCGCCGATCAGGTTGGAAGAGGGTGTTGTACGCCTCCGTGACCTGGGTGAAGTAGCGCTCGACCTGCACGCGGAGGCCACTCAGGGGGCCCGAGCGGAACCGATCGGGGTGGTAACGGCGGGCCAGCGCGTAATAGGCGTCGCGGATCCGGCTCGAAGACGCGCTCCGGTCGAGCCCGAGGACCGTGTAGTGATCCGCATCGCGTGCGAGAGCCAGCCGGGCCCCCACCTCCTCGCGGGTGAGGGCCGGCTCGCTCCGGGCGGCGGCGTTCGGTGCGGCGGCCGGCTGGAGGATCCCCGCCAGGAGGAATCCGTAGATCGCGCGGAGCGTCGGCTCCTCTCCGGCGCCGGACGCGGCCGCGATCTCGCCCACCGTCGCGGTGCCGTCGGTGCGGCCCAGCACGAAGCGTCCGGCCGCGTCCGGCTCGAGCATCGCCGCGATGGGCGCCATGGCCACCGACTTCATGGGGCGCAGGTCGGGAGGGCCGATCCGGACGCGGAGTGCGTCGAGCGATGCGGGGTACTTCCGGGCGTGCTTGAGGATCAAGGAGATCGGGGCCAGGCGAACCGTGATCTCGCCCTCCAGCGCCGGGCGGCCGCCGTCGAAGGCGACCACCGCCTCGGGCCACTCGAGGCACGAGGAGAGGAGCGACTCCACGTGACGCTCCATCGCCTCACGCAGCCGATCGCGGGGCACGAGGCTCCGCGCCTCGAGCACGGAGCCGAACTTCGTCTTCGTCCTGGAAGCCTCCTCGAGGATCGCGACGCGGTCCGAGGGGGACAGGATCCCGCCCTGGACCAGGACCTCGGCGAACTGCTCCTCCAGGAGATTCGAGGTGGCGAAGACGATCCACCCTCCTTCGAGGCAGAACAGACGATGGAGGCGGCCGCGAGACACTCGCTGGATTCCCGAGGCCTCTTCGTGCTGTCGCGCGGCCAGCGCGAGGGCGAACTGCCTCTCGGAGATCGGGGCGGTGCCCTTCAAGGCTCCCTCTCCCCCAGCACGGTTCCGGCCCATCTCCGGCAGAGTTCGTCGTACCCCTCTCCGTACGTCTGCTGGAGCGCGGCCTCCGGCGCGTCACCCGCCCCCATCCGGTCGAGGACGTCGACGAGGCCGGTGAATCCCCGAAGCTCCTCGAGGTAGAGGGTCAGCGAGAGCGCCGCGGGGTAGGAGAGGCTTCCCGAGGACGCCCATCGGGCGGGGTCGGTCGAGCGGAGGAGCCTGGCCACGCGCTCGTGGTCGGCGCGGGAAATCGTCCGGCCTTCCATCCGCTGCGCCAACCCCTCGTGCAGCCATCGCGGGCAGGTCCCCCGGGTCTTCGAGTGGACGACCGCGTGCGTCAGCTCGTGAACGAGGACGCGCTGCGCCGCCGGATCCAGCCGCTTGATCCCGCCGAGAGGGACCCTGATCTTGCCGTCGTAGAGCCCCACGACGTTGTCGGGTGCCTGCGTGACGTCGCGGAATTGGCGGTTCGGGTACAGCAGCACGGTGATCGGTTGGAGAGGCGCGTGGCGGAACGCGTCCGACAGGTCGCGGAACCGGTCCTCCAGGTAGTCCGCCACCTGCCGGGCCAGGGCGGGGTCGAGGTCGCCGTCGTGGCGGAGGTTGAAATGAGCCGTCGTCGAGAGACCGTAGTCGGCCCCGGCCGTCTGCTCCCTCTCGCCCTTGACGATCTTGTCGCGCAGGCGGTCGTTCGGGGCGACGCGAAACGCTTCGCGCCACTCCCTGAGCGCGTCGTCGACCTGCTCCGCTCGGTCCTTGAGGTCGCCGAGGATCTCGTGGAGATCGGCGTCCTTCGGGTCGCGCGCGAGGCCGTCGAGGACGCACCGCAGCGCGTACTCGTCCCGGCCCAGCTGGATCTCCGCCACCGCGAAACCGACGCGGGCGCCCGGGATCGAGGGGTCCTCCCGGAGAGCGTCCCGAAATCGGTCGGAGGCCACGTCGAAGTCCCTCGCCTTCAGTGCGGCCGCTCCTTCGCGAACGAGCCTCAGGACCTCCGCGGCCCGCCGTTCCGCGCTGAAGGACCGGTCGGACCCGGAAGGCTCCGCGGGCCGGCGCCCGGCCGCCGGAGCCCCTGGCGGGGCGCCGCCCGAGGCCGGATCGATGCGCACGACGACGGAGCGCGGAAGGCCGACGGTTCCACTCGGGCTCTCGTACTTCAGCGTGTCTCCCTCGATCCACCACCGCTCGGTCTCGATCACGCCGCCGCCGGCGAGAACGATCGTGTCGGCGCGCGCCGCGCCGTGCACCGCGGCGAGCATCGCCGCCCCCGCGATCACGGACCCCAAGCTGTGGTGCCTCATGGCGCGACCTCCGCGACGGCCTTGGGACTCGGCCGCCCGCCGCCCTCGCGCAGGAACGCGGGGAGGTCGGGGGCGGCAGCGGCCTCTTTGGCCGAAGGGTAGAGACCCCAGCAGACGCGATAGCAGGTGGCTCCCCGGGCGGGGAGCGGGACCAGGAAGAGCCGCTCCGACCCGCCCGCCCTCTGGAGGATCCGGCGGGTATTGTCCGGCTTGCACGTCACCGCGATCTGAGCGGTGAAGGCTCCTCTTCCGCGAGCGAGCCTCGTGAGATCTCGCGAGGCACGCTGGGCGACATCGCTCCCGACGGAGGGAGCCGCCGCCTCGCGCGGGCGCGGCGGCGCGGGTGCTGCGGCCGGCGCCGGCTCGGCGCGAGCCGGGCGTTCCGTGGGGGCGGCGGCCGCAGCCCCGGAATCGAGCGTGGTGCCGGGCTCGGTGATCGCGGGCGCCGGCATCGGCGGCGCGGCCGCCGCTCGAGGCGCCGGGGCGGGAGCTTCGACGACCC
>JAIQFR010000165.1 GCA_020073205.1 Terriglobia bacterium | reverse complement strand
GGAGAGGTCGCCCTGCTCGTCCATCTCCTGCAGCTCGAGCTCGAGGGTCTCGTGCATGGTCTTGGAGTCGACGCCGTCCACCGCCATGAGGATCGCGCGCTTCAGGAACGGGTCCGACGCCTTCTGGGCCTCGCCCTCGAGCGAGATGATCCCCTCCTTGCGGGCCTTCTGGGCGTAGCGGACGATCTCGTCCAGGAGGCCGCGAGCGTCCGTCGAGCGGTTCCCGATCACCTGGATCGCGGCCTTCAGCCCTCGAGCGAGGATCGGCATCGGATACGTCACGAAGACGGCGCCGAGGGTTCCTCCGAACACGATCAACGCCGCGGTCGGCTGGAGGATCGAGCTGACCTTCCCGCCCTCGAGGTAGTTCCCGACGAGGATCCCGCCGATGGCGAGCAACAGGCCGACGAGGGTCGCGAGGTCGATCCTCTTCACCGTCGGGATTCCTCCGTGCCGCCGCCCTCGTCCGCCGGCTCGGGCCCGATCGCCGTGCCCTCGCCCTCGTTCCTCAGGAGCGTCATCGAGGGGCGCCAGCCCGACGTGAACGCGGCGGCGAGGCCGGTCGCGCTCAAGAGCATCCGGCGGAATCCGATGATGCGCCGGATGACCTCGTCCACGCTCTCGAGCACGAGGATGCTGTCCCCGGTGACGAGCCGAACGGTCGTGTCCGGCTTGGCCTCGACGTACTCGATCAGGTCGCTGTTGATGGCGATCTCCTGGTGGTTCAGACGCGAGAGTCGGATCATGGGATCCTCGACGTCGGCGGCCCCTACTGCACGATGAACTCGGTGTAGTAGACCTCGGACACGCTCGCCGGCCGCAACACGGTGTTCACCTGCTTCTGGATCTCGCCGCGCAGGGATTCCTTCCCCTCGGGCGTCGCGACCTGCGCGAAGGTCTTGCTGGACAGCAGCGTCAAGACGCGGTCCCTTATCCTCGTGATCGTGAGGTCGTCGTCCTTCGCGGTCTCGGCGGCCTCGGGTCGGTCGAGCACCAGTCGCATGGTGCACTTGACGTACCGGTCGCCCTCCGAGTCGGCGAGGTTCACGATGAACGGCTCGAGCGACAGCACCGCGTGGGGGGTTCCCGGCTTCTCGCCTTGCGGAGGCGCGTCGGGGCGCTTCTCGACCTTCGTGGTCTTTTCGTGTTTGCTGGCGCCGTGGGACAACGTGAAGTAGGCGCCGGCGGCGCCGCCGCCCAGCAGGACCAGGGCGCCGACGAGGACCAGGACGAGCTTCTTCCCGCCTCCCTTTTTCCCCTTCGCCGGTGCAGCTTCCGCCGTGGCTTCGGCCATCGAACGACCTCCTCAACTGATCGCAGCGGGCGCGGGCCTGGGAGACGGACACTCCGCCACCCCTTTGCTTATCGGCCCTCCACGCGGGAAATTGAGCCGCGGCGGGCTCGGCAGGCCGTTGGACCCCCTATTGGCGCCATTCCAAGAATGCGGAGTATTATTGTCTACTTTTGAGAGGGCCACGTCATGACGAAGCCATCCCGTCACCGTACGACGACCCGCGCGACCCTGGCGGCCGCGCTCCTCGCGATGCTCGCCGCGGGAAGCGCGAATCCGCCCAAGCTCGCGAGCGGCGGCTCCGCCCACGCCGCCGCGCCGCCGAGGCTCGGCTCGCACACGTACCGGATCTCGACGTCGTCCGCCGAGGCGCAGAAGGCGTTCGACCGAGGTCTGACGCTCGCGTACGGCTTCAGCCACGAGGCGGCGGAGCGCGAGTTCCGCAGGGCGGCCGCGCTCGATCCCACGTGCGCGATGCCGTGGTGGGGGGTGGCCCTCGTCAACGGTCCGCACATCAATTTCCCGCTCGTGCCGCCCGACCACGCCCAAGCGGCCTGGGAGGCGCTGTCGAAGGCTCAGGGTCTGGCGGCGGGCGCGACCGACGCGGAGCAGGCGCTGATCCGCGCCGTGGCGCGACGCTACGCCGATCCGCAGCCCGAGGACCGGCGGCCGCTGGACGAGGCCTACGCGGACGCGATGCGCGAGGTGTGGCGGACCCACCCCCTCGACGCCGACGTCGCGACCCTTTTCGCCGAGGCGATGATGGACCTTCGCCCTTGGGACCTCTGGACCGCGGAGGGCAAGCCGCAGCCCGGGACCGAGGAGATCCTCGCCACCCTGGATCGCGCGCTCGAGATCGACCCCCGCCACCCCGGGGCGAATCACCTCTACATCCACGTGGTCGAGGCATCGCCCCATCCGGAGAAGGGCCTCGCGGCGGCCGACCGCCTGCGCGATCTCGTTCCGGGATCGAGTCACTTCGTCCACATGCCCTCGCACGTCTACGCCAGGGTGGGACGCTGGGACGACGCGATCGAGGCCAACCACCGCGCCATCGACGTCGACGCGGCGTATCGCAGGACGAATCCAAAACCGGGCTTCTACGCGATGTACATGGCGCACAACCAGCAGTTCCTGGCCTACGCGCTCATGATGGAAGGGCGCAGCATCGAGGCGCTCGGCGCCGCGCGAGCCACGATCGCCCAGGTGCCGGAAGAGTTCCTGCGGGACTACGCGCCGATCGTCGACGGGTACATGGCGATCGTTCCGGAGGCGCTGATGCGCTTCGGACGCTGGGAGGCGGTGCTGGGGGAGCCCGAGCCGCGCGAGTCGTTGCCGCTGGCGCGCGCACTATGGCGGTTCACGCGCGCCGCTTCGCTGACGGCCCTCGGGCGCGGTGAGGAGGCGGCGCAGGAGCGCGAGGCGTTCCGTCACGCGGCCGCCGCGGTGCCGAAGGACAGGACGCTGGGGAACAACTCGGCGGCGGACCTCCTCTCGGTCGCGTCGAACCTGCTCGACGGCGAGATCGCCGCCAAGGATGGCCGGCTCGACGCGGCGGTCGCGCTCCTCAGGGAAGGGGTGCGCATCGAGGACGGCCTCCGCTACGACGAGCCGCCGGACTGGATGCAGCCGGTGCGGCACACCCTGGGCGCGGTGCTGATGCGCGCGGGGCGGTACCCCGAGGCGGAGCAGGTTTACCGCGACGACCTGGCCCGCTACCCGGAGAATGGCTGGTCGCTCTACGGTCTCGGCCGCGCCCTCAGGCTGCAGAAGAAGGAGGCCGAGGCCGCCGCGGTCGAGGCCCGGTTCGGGAAGATCTGGGCCCACGCCGACGTGCGCCTCGGATCGACCTGCTACTGTCAGCCCGGGGTCTAGGGACGCTCCCGCACCGCTTCCCGAAGCAGCTCCCGGACCCGGTCCCCGATCAGGTCGCGGACCCGCCTGAAGTCCTCGTCGCCCATGGTCTTCGGGTCCGGCAGGTCCCAGTCGAGCCTTCGTCTGGCCGGGAGGTGCGGGCACGCATCCCCGCATCCCATCGTGACCACGAAGTCCCAGACCGTTGCGGGTGGCAGGTCGTCGAGGCCCTTGGACGCGTGCGCCGCGAGATCGATCCCGCGCTCCGCCATGAATCTCACGGCTGAAGGGTGGACCTTCCCCGACGGACGCGACCCGGCGCTGAACGCCGCGACCCGGCCTCGCCCCAGGGCCCGGGCGAACCCCTCGGCCATCTGGGAGCGACACGAGTTCTCGACGCAGACGAAGAGGAGGTGGGGGAGGCGCAATCGTGCTCCTATAGTTCGCCAGATGGCGAATTGTAGGAGCGGGTCCCTCCCGCGTCAAGGGAGGCGAGCCCATGTTATGATCCCCGCACGTCAACGAGCACGGTCGGGGAGCAGGAGGTCACGTCCACGGCGTGCCCGGGGAGGGCGACATGAAGCGTACCCGATTGATCGTGAAGCTGAGCGCGGTAGCGGTGCTGATCGCGATCGCCGGTTTCGGCGCGTTCTCGCTCTTCACCGACGCGCAGGCCGCGGGCGGGTGCCGGTGCCCGCTGGTCTACGCGCCGGTGCAGTGCGATCACGGGAAGATCTACCCGAACCCGTGCGAGGCGAACTGCCACAACGCCAAGAACTGCGTGCCCATCGGGCTCTGACGCCCGCTCACGGGCAGGCCGTGGAATTCCTCGGCGCGCCCGCCGACGTGGTGCCGTAGTCCCCCTTGCCGCAAGCATTGGTCCCGCGAACGAGGTAGTAGAAGCCGGACCCGAGCGCGGGCACGGTGGGATCCGAGAGGCTCGTCGCCGTCGTTCCCGAGACGAGGCAGGTCTCGCCCGGCTTGCCGCCCACCGGGAACTCGGACGTGAGCCCCCGCATCACGTCGTAGACCGGGGTGGGTCCCGACTGGGGCGGCAACGGATTCCACGAGATCGTCGATTTGTCGGGGGCGCCGGTGACGCCGGCGATCTCCTGCGCGGTGGTCCAGACCTCGAGGACGACGGAAGTCGGGTTGTAGACCGGCAGCCAGCATCCCTGCGCGAGCGCCGGCGCGTTCACGGTGCCGAACGTCCCGCTCCTCGACGCGAAGTTCATGATCGTGAAGGTGTCGCCCTCCTGGGGATTGAAGCCGTTCGCGAGGCTCACGTTGAGGGTCCCCGCGAGAGACGCGACCCCCGTCCCGGCCAGGTTGAACTGATCGTAGTCGATTCCCGCGTTGTGCCCTCCGATGTCGACGCTGAGGGCGCCCGACGACGACTGGGTGTAGTTCCCCGAGACGACCAGCGTCCCGAGGGAAAGGCCGGGTGCCGTTTGGCCGGCGCTCGTCACGGTCGCCGTCGCCGTGCCGACGCCGGTGACCAAGCCTCCCAGAACGCTCATCGGCGTGGAGGAGCTCAGCGAGCCCCCTTTCAGGGTCGTCGAGCCGGCGGTCTGTGCAAAGCCTGCGGTGAATTGCAGGTTCGCCGCGAGCGCCTGCACCGCGCCGGCATTGTTGAACGCGATCCCGACGCCGGTATTGCCCGCTCCGGCCGACTTCTTGAACGTGCCGCTGGCGAGGTTGTTGAACGTGGCGGTGCCGCCGAAGCCGTTCGAGAACGAGGCGTCGCTCTGGCAGTCCCACGTCCCGCTGTTGTTGATCACGGCGCCGGTCCCGACGCCGAACCCTCCGGTGCCGCTCCACGTCGTCGGGCCGCCGACGTTGAGAATGCGCGAGGCGGTCAGGGTTCTGCTGAAGACCCCGCTGGCGGACATTCCGCCGTTCGCGTTGGTCGTTCCAGCCCCCGTCATGGTGCCGCTCGTCCAGGTCGTCAGGCCGGACACCGTGACCGTGTCGGTCCCCTGGAGGATGCCGCCCGACATGGACAGCGAGGCGGTCCCGATGAGGGTGCCGCTGTTGAATGCGACCGTGGCGCTGGTGATCGTCGTCACGCCGGAGACGGAGTAGCTACCGTTGCCGTTGACCGTCCCGGCGGTGAACAACACGGCGTCGGCGGAAACGCTCGAGCCGGGGCTGAGCGTGTAGTTGCCACTGAACTGAAGCGTTGCGCCGACCGAACCCGTGAAGGTCCCGGAGTTCGTGCCGCCGCCGCTGAAGTTGACGGTCCCGCTCTGGACACTGACGCTTCCCGAGTTGTTGAAGGTGATCGCGACGCCGGTGGCGCCCGTGCCGGCCGATTTCTTGAAGGTGGCGCCGGTCAGGTTGTTGAAGGTGGCGGTGCCGCCGAAGCCGTTCGAGAACGAGGCGTCGCCCTGGCAATCCCACGTTCCGCTGTTGTTGATCACGGCGCCCGTCCCGACCCCGAACCCTCCGGTGCCCGTCCACGTCGTCGGGCCGGCAACGTTGAGGACTCGCGAGGAGGTCAGGGTCCTGCTGAAGGGGCCGCTGGCGGACATTCCGCCGTTCGCGTTGGTCGTCCCAGTCCCCGTCATGGTGCCGTTCGTCCAGGTCGTCAGGCCGGACACCGTGACCGTGTCGGTCCCCTGGAGTATGCCGCCCGACATCGACAGTGCGGCGGTCCCGACTGGGGTGCCGCTGTTGAAAGCGACCGTGGCGTTGGTGATCGTCGTCACGCCGGAGACGGAGTAATTGCCGTTGCCGTTGATCGCCCCGGCGCTGAGCAACACGGCGTCGGCGGAAACGCTCGAGCCGGGGCTGAGCGTGTAGTTTCCTCCGAACTGGACGGTCGTACCGACCGAGCCGGTGAAGGTCCCGGAGCCGGTGCCGCCACCGCTGAAGTTGACGGTCCCGCTCTGTACGTTGACGGCGCCCGAGTTGTTGAACGTGATCCCGACGCCGGTCGTACCTGGGCCGGCCGATTTCTTGAACGTGGCGCCGAGCAGGTTATTGAAGGTAGCGGCGCCGCCGAAGCCGTTCGTGAACGAGGCGTCGCTCTGGCAGTCCCACGTCCCGCTGTTGTTGATCACGGCGCCGGTCCCGACGCCGAA
>JAIQFR010000164.1 GCA_020073205.1 Terriglobia bacterium | reverse complement strand
GAGCCGCCAGCTACAGCGGGATCGGCGGGAACAGCGGCACGCAGTGCCCAGCACCCGCACACGCCGCCAGGCACGTGTTGCAGTAAACCCTCCCGTTATCGCAGAGGACGGGGGAGCAATACATCGGGCAGATCCCGCACTTCGCCATCGCGGGCGTCGACGTCGTGGCGACCAAAGCCACCGTCCCGATGAGCACAGCGAAGACAGCGAGCATGATCACGCAGGCGGAAAGCATTCTCTTCATGGGACTCCCCTCCACGTGAAAGAAGATGATGAATCATACGGCCAATTCGAGAAAGGGCAAGCCCAGAGGCGGGTCATGTTACGATCAGCCGTTTTCCAGGGGGTGCAACCGCGCCGAGGCGTCACCGCAACCCACTCACCACGCACATCCGCGTCATCCGCCAGTCCCTCACCGCGATCGACCGGCCGCTCGGGCGGCTCGTCGCGCTCACGAACGAGGCAGGGAGAGGTGCCGTCGCGGAGCGCGAGACGACGAAGTGTCTTCCTCTCCGAAGTCCTTCCGGATTTGAGGGCGCAAATCGGTAGAGAAATTCCCTCCTTCTTCGAGCGACCAGAGGCCGCGAGTGGGAGGACGGGATGGCGAAGAGATCGCGGGACGAAATCGAGGAGCCGGCCGGGCCGAGCGTTGCAGAATCGGTTGAGGGGGTTGGTGAGAGCGCGGCGCGCGACCAAGTCGAGGTTGGGGGAGCTTCGACGGGGCGACGGCTGACCTGTGGCGCACCGAGATACGTCGCGCCCGGGGTTATCATCAGCGAACGGACGCACCGCCGCGGATGGCGGAGGAAGGACAGTCCATGTCACGGGCCCGGCCGCTCTCCGTCGCGTTTCTCTTCCTGGCGCTCGCGGCCTCGCCGTCCGTAGCGCGCTCCCGGCACGGGTCGCGCGCCGCGCCGCAAGGGAGTGCGGGCGTGTTCGACTACTACGTGCTCTCCCTCTCCTGGTCGCCCGAGCACTGCGTGTCCGCTCGGGCCGACGCCGACGGCGAACAGTGCTCACCGGGGCGCAAATTCGGATTCGTCGTCCACGGCCTCTGGCCGCAGTACGAGACGGGCTGGCCGGAATCCTGCGGCGCCGAGCCGCTCGACCGAGCCGTCGGCGACCGCATGCTGGATATCATGCCGAGCCCGAAGCTCATCCGACACGAATGGGAGAAGCACGGGACGTGCAGCGGATTGCCGGCATCGTCCTACTTCGGGAAGATCCGCGAGGCGTTCGGGAAGGTCCGCATTCCGGCCGCGTTCCAGGGGCCCACCGCGAGCGTCCGCACCACGCCCGCCGGGTTCAAGAGAGCCCTACTCGATGCCAACCCCGGGATCCCGCAAGACGGGGTCGCGATCTCGTGCAGCGGGCGCTACCTTCAGGAGGTCCACATCTGCCTCGCCAAGGATCTCTCGCCGTGCCGCTGCGGCCGCGACGTTCGCGACCACTGTACGGCGCCGGACATCGTCGTGCGCCCCGTGCGCTGACCGCGCCGCCTTCCTCGCACAGCTCGATCTGGTCGATCCCGTAGCCGGGGCAGCGGGCGAGTCGCCTTGCCAGCTGAAGGACATGGGTTGGTATGCCGGAACGCGATCTTCGCGTGCGCGCTGCGTCGGTCGGAGTCGTTTCACATGGGTCGCTTGTGAACGCTTCGATCGCGGCGCTGCCGTCGATGGCAGTCGCGGTTCGCATCGGAACGGAGGAGCGGCTCATGATCGAGCGCTACCCCGAGAACGTAGCCCGCGCAGATCGCACGAAGCGGGTGATACCGTTCGTTGTCTGACGACAGACTCGTGGTGAGATGGCTGGCCGTTATCCAGACCATAGGGTTTACTTCAGGTGCTTGCTGACGAACTTCGTCATGTCGAACATGCTCGCGGTAGCCTTGCCACCGAAGATCACCTTGAGCGCTGCGTCCGCCTTGATCATCCGCTTGTTCTTCGGATCCTGCAGGCCTTTCGTCTTGATGTAGGCCCACAGCTTCTTGGTGACTTCGGTGCGCGGGATCGGCGTCGAGCCGACGATTTCCGCCAGTGCGGCACTGGGTGTCACGACCTTCATGAATGCAGCGTTCGTCTTCTTGGCAGGCTTCTCTGCGGTCTTGGCCATCTGTTCTCCTTGGGAAGGTGCTTGGGGCGTCGGCGCCACGCGTTCGCTCCAGCGCGCGATTATGGCACGAAACGGCGCTCGTCACCCGGAAGGACGGCACCGACGGTGGTGTCCTGTCACGGATCAATCCTCCTTCTGGCAACTGGCTGTAGCGCGCCGCCGAGACTTCAGCGCCTTTGACGAAAGCATTGAGGACTTCGAGCCCGCGCCGGGGGCGGGATAAACGCTTGAGAGCAAGGCTCTTATTGCCGTGAGCGAGCAGTCGAAAAATCGGTAGCGCCCTACACCTCCACGCTCATCTGCGCGATTCGATAGAGCGTGACCGAGACGCTACGCCGCGCGGTGCGGCGAGACGAGCGACCCGGGAGGGGCGCCGGACGCGCGACACACAGCGAGCGACGTGGCACGCCGGCTCGCCCCTGCTCCCCCTTTCCAGCCTCCTTCGCCGCCGCCCTCCTTCAGCACGCCGATGAGGTCGATGACGAAGCCGTCCCGGGGGCCCGTGGCTGAACGCCTACGGTCATCGCACCTTGATGCTCGAAACCGGGTGGATTTCGTCCCACTTCCCGTGGTTCTTTTCCTGCACGAAGGTGCCGCGTATCTCGACGTGGGTGCCGACCGCCGGGAGTTCAGTCGTGTCGTGGAATCCGGCGCACGCCGGCTTCGCGTCCGGCTGCGTCACCTTGTAGCGACAGACCATCTCGAATACGAGGTTGTCCTCCTCGAAGGACGAATTGCCAGCATTGATTAGATTCGCGAACTGCGGATCGACCTTGAGCCATCCGTGCGTGTCGCCGTCCTTTTCGTGTCGCACCCCGTCTCGCTGATGACGCGACTGATGAGCGGTGGCGTCCACGATCACGCCGGTAACGGTGACGCAGTCTTGTTTCACCAGCAGCCGTGATGGGTGGTAGACGTGTCGCCACAAGCCGTCACCGCACCCGACCAGGCTGGCTGAACCCGGCACGCCAGGTCCCGGCTGGAAGGACTCCGCAGGCACGGTCGGGGAAGTGCTCACGCGAACGTTACGGCTCCAGACGTACCCGTCCTCGCCGGCGCTTGTCTTGACATGGTAGAAGCCGTGTTCGGGCGTGGGGTGAAGCAGTTCGAGAGGCGGCTCGGAATGCGTCAGCAACCGGATCGGCGCGTGCCCAGCGGAGGGGTCGCGCCGCAGGTTGACATTTCGCGTGACCGTCGCCGTCTGCGCGGACGCAAGTGCCGGGCACAACGCAACGGCAAGCATGAACACGAGAATGAGATTCGCGCAACGCATGATTCCTCGAATGGCTCGTGACGAAGCCGCCAGAAGCGTGCGCCGTTCAGCGATCGATGTCAACGCGGCGTCAGGCCGACTCTCGGCGGGCAGGCCGCGATCTGGCCGCGCGACTTGTCAGCCTCCTGACTCGACGCGCACCGGGCGTCCACTCGTGTAGTGCCGTGGTCCCCGCCGTCGGCGATACTCCTTTGCATGTGCGCCCGCTTCACTCTCATGCTGCCATGGGCCGAGGTGGTCCGGATCCTAGGCGGTCGGCCGGCGTTCACGGCAAGCCGAGCTGGAACGTCGCGCCGACCCACCAGATTGCGATCATCGAGAGCATGGGTTCCGACCGGCACCTGGTGAGTTCCCGGTGGGGTCTCCCGATGCCGTGGTCGACGAAGTCGATGATCAACGCCCGCGCAGTGCGGGTAGCAGCGGTCAAGCCCGAGCGGAGTCCAAGGCCGCCCTCGAACCGGCCCGGGGCCCCTGCGCGCCTTCGCCACTGCCCGTTCCGCCCCGAGCGCGACCGGCGTATGCTCCGCGGCAGCGAGCGAGTTGCCGAGGAATCCAACTACGCACGGATTCGAAGCTGCCTGGGTTCCACCTCGGCATAGAGGGAGAGACGCACGGGCCGCGCCAGCGCGTCCCGCAGCTATCGGCCGGCGTCTGGCCGACGGGGGTTGACGTGGTGATGACGTCTCGCCAGGCTCTGGCTTTCATTCGCAAGCACGGTATTGTCCTCGAGTCCGCGCAAGGGTCGGCCCCGTCGCTTGCCAGCGTCATTGCTGGGGAGCCAGTCCGGGGCAGCTGGTGGTCCCATCCGAGGGGTCGCGAGATCTTCGCGGTGACGCGGGCTATCCGGGACAGCGAAGAGGTCCTCGTGTGCCGTCTAGGCCGTGGTAAGGTCACCTTTGTCCATCGGCGATTGTGGCCTGCTCTCGTGCGGTCAGCGGGCTGGCTTCCGGCGGATCACCTTTCTCGTGTACGCGAGGAGCACACGAGTACTGGACGTCACGTGAGCAAAGAAGTCCCATTCCCCGATTGGGTTCCGCCGAGTGTCCGCTCGGCTGCCCGAAGTCTCTCCGAGGAAGAGGCCCTTGCCGAGTTTGCAGCGTGGATCGAATAACGAAGCAGGTGAGCGGTCGAGGGGATCGCGTAGAAGCAAGGTCCAGCTTGGGGCGCCTCGTTACTTCCCGGGGCGCACCGAGAACGACGGTTCGAATGGCGACGGCGTACCACGGGTGCCCACGTAACGGCGAGGTCCAATTGGGACATGAACCGCAAGTCGCGAAGAGTATTCGGGCGAAATTCGCGGGCCTCGGCGTGGCCTTGGGCGCAGGGGTAGGGACAGCCATAGGGGTCGCTGTCGGTAATCTCGCGGTATGGCTCCCGGTCGGCATCGCGATCGGTGTTGGTATTGGGGTGGCACCGTCGCGAAGAGGCCAGTCTAGCGGTCGGGGAGACAGGTGACCGACGAGCTGGCTCGCCGCGCCTCGCTGCTTCGCGGACCGGGGGCAGGCCCGCTTCGAGCAGAGGTCATTTTGCCCAGAGACGAACATAGAGGAGGGGGTCGATGGCATCAGGCGCCTCGTCGAGGAAGGGTGTCACGACTCGCGACCGACTTTCCACGCTGGTCGGAGTTGGTACAGCGCTGACGTTCATCGTCTGCGCCGCGTGTGGTTGCGCTGTCAGTGGCCATTATAGGAGTTCGGGCCCGTGCAAGGGGTTCCATACTCAACCGCAAGCATGCGAGCGAGCAGCGGCGAACTTCCAGGCCATCGCGCTCGTACTGATAGGCCAATCGATCGAGGATGTCAGGAAGATCATGCCGAACCCGCCTGATCGGCGCGTCGGCGATGAGCAGAGCGAAGCGTGGAGCTACATTACCGACTACGCGAACGCGATGATGACGACCGTCGTTTTTCGGGGCGGCAAGGTCTCCGAAATCAAGCAGGCGCCGTGGATCGAGGAACCATCTCCGAAATCATGAACTGTCGGGGAGATAGTCAACTCTGTGGACCGGGCGCCCTAGCTGTTCGCGGCGGTCACGGACACCGGCGCTTCGGTGTGGTACGGAGAGGGGCTGCCCGTGAGTGTTCTCGCAGCGGGCGCTGCAGCCCGGGCTCCAGAGTCCGAGGCAGCGTCCATGTCGACGCTACCCTTGAAATGGGCACCGTCGGCCAAGACGACCCGCGGGGCCCGGACATCGCCCAGCAAGCGTCCCGTCGCCGCGACCTCCACCTTATCCTCCGCGGTGATGTTGCTCATCACCTGGCCCCCCACAAGGACCGACTTGGCGTGGATTTCGCCCGTCACGCGGCCGTTCTGGCCGATCGTCACTCTGTGGCCGTTCAGGGTGATCTTCCCTTCGACCGTGCCTTCGATCGTGAGATCCTCGTCTCCGCTCAGTTCGCCCATGACGTGAAGCGACTTGCCGATATTCGCCACGTTGCTCATCTCCGTTCTCTCCCTGCGTTCTCCGGGGAATGAAGGCGCGCCAACCTGCGGCTTCGAGGCCGATGCCGGCGGTGTGGGGCGGGTGGGTTCCGGGTCTGACTTCTGCCCTATCCAAGTCATGCTGTGCTCCCTCCTTCGGATCGTAAACGATCGGTAAGGGCGCGGTGCCGTTCCGTCCGACTCATTCAAAACGTCACTCCCCGGCTTCGTGCGCGGCGATCGGGGACACGAACGGGCGTGTCCACGAGCTCCGTCCGCAGGACCTGGGGATGGGATCGAAATATCGTAGCTCGGGGCCGCGTGCGCAAGTCCGATCCTCGCGTAACCGCGCTCTCGGCCTCCGGTGGCGTGAGGACGATGGCTTTGAGGCGGCCGGGGCTTCCTATGGCGGATCACCGCGCTAGGAACAGATCCCAGCTGACACGGCACCCGAGGGTGGCCGTCCTGCGCCCGCGAGCATACAGTGGTTCAACGGGATGTGCGCCCGTCGTTGCTGCCCACCTGTACGTGCAGGAGGGGGCGCATGCTTGGGGAAGCCGGGAAGGATCGGGCGGATACCTCGCAAGACGCGAAGCTATGCCCCTTCTGCGAGGGCTCGGGGAAGTGCG
>JAIQFR010000163.1 GCA_020073205.1 Terriglobia bacterium | reverse complement strand
GATCCCCAGCGGGAACTGCTGAAGCAAAGGCAGCCTGTTTTATAAACTCACAATCTATGGCGCAGTAATAGGGGTTGCTGTTCAGCGACTCATCGATGGTGGAAGAAAAATTACTGCAAATTCCGTCGCCGCAGAATGCTCCTTTGTTTTTCGGCGCGGCCGGCGGAATAATCGGATTACCCACCGCCATGGTCGTGCGGCCGCCGCTCGCCGAGGAACGCCTCCGCTCCGCCGACGATTCGCTCCCCGACCTCCGTCGCCGGACGCCCCCTCAGCCCGGAGGCCAGCCCTTCGATCCGCGCCTCCCCGAACTCCTCGTCCCTCGCGTTTCGCGCCTCGGTCAGGCCGTCGGAGAACGCGACGACGAGGTCGCCCGGCTCGAGATCGAGCACCTCTTCTCGATATGTCGTGTTCCCGAACATCCCGAGCGGCGGGGCGGAGGCGCCGATCCGCTGCGTCCCGCCGCGGCGGAACAGGAGGGCCGGGTTGTGCCCCGCGTTCAACACCCTGAGCCGTCCGGACTCGGGAATGATCTCCGCGTAGAACAGCGTCGCGAACCGGTTCTCGATGCCGTCCCGGTGGAGGATCGCGTTGAGCCTCGCCCCGAGATCGGCGAGCGAGCGGCACTCGGGAAGCACGGCGCGAAGCGACGCCTGGAGCTTCGCTGAGAGGAGCGCCGCGCCGAGCCCCTTCCCCGCGACGTCTCCCAGGACGATGCCGAGCGAGCCTCCCGCGAGGGCCACGTGGTCCACGAGGTCCCCTCCCACGTCGTTGGCGGGCCTCGTCGAGCACCACAGCGACCAACCCGCGAGCCGGGGCTGCTCGCGCGGGAGCAGCGCGAGCTGCACCTGTCTCGCCACCTCGATCTCGTCCCTCGCGAGGAGCTTGTCCTTGAGCTCGAGCAGGAGGACCAGCAGCACGAGCGCGTAGGCGAGAGGCATCAGCGTGAATCTCACGCGGACCTCGCCGACCGAGAAGTCGACGGCGCCGTTGATCGTCAGGAAGAGGGAGACGAGGAGCAGGATCCGCCGCACGGGCGAGAGACGCAGGATCAGCGCTCGCAGCAGGTGCCACGCGATCCGGAGCCAGCGCCGCAGCGACCGCATGCGGGCCAGCCGCTCGCGCTCGTCCTCGTCGAAGTAGAACCGGTAGAGCTCCCGGAAATCCTCGCGAAGCCCGCGCCGGATCCCGCCCGATCGGAAGTCGTCGATCACGACCCGCGGGAGGCTTCCCCCGGAGCGGCCCACCGCCTCGCCCCCCGTCGCACGCCGGCCCATCGCCTTCCCTTCGACCCGGTCAGGCCGTCCCCCCCGAGAGCCGGATCCGGATCGGGAGGATGATGGTCTGGAGCCCGCCGAACTGCAACCGCCGCTGGATCGAGTTCGCCGTGTCGTTGTGCAGGAACCGGTAGCTGAAGCGGTCCTGCGCGAAGACGAGCTTGCCGAGGAAGAAGACCGCCCGCGGGTACCGCGCCTTCACCTCCTGGCAGAGCACCTCGGAGTCGTGGACGACGTCGGTTCCGATGCGGTACATCGAGTCCGCACGGAAACCGAGGCTCCGGGCCAGGCCGACGTAACGGTCGAGGTTCCCAAGGGTGCTGTCCACCAGGGCGTCCACCTCGTTCTTGCCCTTGAACGCCCCGGAGTCCACCCGGCCCACCGAGAGGAAGACGATGCCTTTGAAGTAGCCGGGGAAGAGCTGCTGCAGCGCCAGGAGGGTGTGGATCCCGAGACCGCCGTACCCCGAGACCAGGAGCGCCGCCACCGGCTCGTCCGGCTCGGGCTTCCGCTCCGGCGCCTGCTCGGCCTCGGGGGGGATCTCCATCAGGACCTGGTCGAGCTTCGCGATCTCCCGTCGGACCGCGGAGTAGTGCCGCTGGACCAGGAAGCACGCCCCGATGAACGACGAGGTGATGGCGAAGGTCAGCCATCCGCCCTCCTTGAACTTCTCGAGCGTCACGACCACGAGCACCGTCACGCACAGCAGGAAGCCGACGGCGTGCGCGGAGAAGTACCGCCACCAGCGCGGGTTCGCGCGGCGATGCTGGATCCAGAGGCGGAGCATCCCGAGCTGCGTGAGGCTGAACGTCAGGAACACGTTGATGGAGTACAGCACCACCAGGAACGAGACGCTCCCCCGCGTGTACAGCATGAGGACCGCGGCGGCCGCCGCCATCAGGATCACGCCGTTCTGCGTGACGAGACGCTCCGAGAGGTTCGCGAAGCGGTGCGGCACCCACGAATCGAGGGCCATGTTGGAGAGGACCCTCGGACCGTCGATGAAGCCGGTCTGGGCGGCCACGAACAGCAGCGCCCCTTCCGAGACGAGGGTGAGGATCACGAGCCACGCGCCCACTTGCCAGTCGCCCACCCTCCACGATCCCATGACCCGTTCGAGGAGAACCGCGTTCATGGTCTTCCCCGATTCGGGAGCCGCGTGCCACAGCAGGTAGCACACCAGGATGCCCCCGGCGGTGAAGGCCAGGGAGAGCGCCATGTAGAGCATGGTCCGCCGAGCCGTGGCCACCCGCGGCTCCCGCAGGATCTGCATGCCGTTCGACACCGCCTCGATCCCGGTGTAGGTGCCCGCCCCCATCGAATAGGCACGGAAGAGGAGGAGAACGACCGCCCAGAGGCCGAGCCGCTCGACCGAACGGGCCGTTTCCGCCTGAACGTCGGAGACGACCTCCGGAAGGCCTCCCGCGTGCGCCAGGATGCCGTAGAGGACCAGGACGGCGTGCGTCGCGACGAAGATCAGAAAGATGGGGAGCAGGACCTTGATCGACTCCTTGACCCCTCGCAGGTTCATCAGGAGCAGGACGAGGAGCATGGCGAGATCGAGCGGAACCCTCGCCGCCTGCCACGACGACGGGAGGAAGCTCAGCACGGCCTCCACCCCGGAGGCGACCGAGATGGCGATGGTCAGGACGTAGTCCACGACCAGGGCGGAGCCCGAGACCACCCCGGGCACCGGGCCGAGCAGCTTGGTGGCGACCACGTACCCGCCTCCGCCGCTCGGGAAGTGCTCGACCACCAGGCTGTAACAGTACGAGATGATCGCGACGGTCGCGGCGGTCATCAGCGCGAGGTAGAGCGCGAGATCCTCGTGTCCGTGGAGCGCCCGAAACGCCTCGTCGGGCCCGTACGACGACGACGAGAGCCCGTCGGCGCCCAGACCGACCCAGGCCAGGAACGCCATCAGGGAGATCTTGTGGAAGACGGTGGGGTCCCGCGGGTCCCTCGGACTCCCGACGACGGCGCGCCTCAGGCCGTGGAAGAACCCCTCGTGGCGGATCTCCTCGGTTCCCGGCTCGCGTCCGGAGGTCCCCTCGGATCCCGATCCCAAGTTCGCTCCTGCCGCCGGCGCGGCCGCCGCGCTCCCGCCGCGTCCGGCTTCAGCCGCGCGCCTGCCGCCGCTGCCGCACGAACTCGATCACCGCGGGCACGATGGAGATCACGATGATCGCCATGATGACCAGCGTGAAGTTGCGGCGGACGACAGGGATGTTCCCGAAGAAGTACCCTCCGAGCACGAAGAGGAGGATCCAGGCGATTCCGCCGACCACGTTGTAGAGCAGGAAGCGCCCGTACGACATCGCTCCGATTCCGGCGACGAACGGGGCGAACGTGCGGATGATCGGGACGAACCGGGCGAGGATGATGGTCTTGCCGCCGTACTTCTCGTAGAACGCGTGCGTCCGCTCCAGATGCTTGGGGTTCAGGAACCGCACGTCCGTGCGGTGGAAGACGCGGGGCCCCGCGA
Organism: Terriglobia bacterium; assembly: GCA_020073205.1. Classification (NCBI taxonomy): domain Bacteria; kingdom Pseudomonadati; phylum Acidobacteriota; class Terriglobia; species Terriglobia bacterium. The sequence goes on along the minus strand of JAIQFR010000163.1, from coordinate 2,757 downwards.
AATGGCCGATCCAGTAGTTGACCGTGTCCCCAGCGATCGCGGCCAGCGACAGCACGGCGAGCGCGGCCATAAGGTCGAGGGACCCGCGCGCCGAGAAGGCCCCCACCGCGAACAGGAGCGAGTCGCCCGGCAGGATGGGAGTCACCACGAGACCGGTCTCGCAGAAGACGATCGCGAAGAGGATGAGGTGCGTCCAGGCGCCGTAGGACCGGACGATCTGGTCCAGGTGGACGTCGATGTGCAGGACGAAGTCGACGAGCCGCGCGAGGAAATCCAAGACCGTCCCCCCTGACCCCGACCCTTCTAGCCGGAGAGCCGAGCCGCCTCCTTCATCAGACGGGCGCCGATGACGTTGCGCTGGATCTGGTTGGTCCCCTCGTAAATCTGGGTGATCTTGGCGTCCCGCATCATCTTCTCGACCGGGTATTCGGTCATGTACCCGTACCCGCCGAAGATCTGGACCGCGTCGGTGGTCACCTTCATGGCGACGTCGGACGCGAACACCTTCGCCATCGCCGAGAGATGGGCGATGTCCTTTCCCTCGCCCTGGTCGATCAGGTCCGCGACCTGGTAGACGAGCGCGCGCGCGGCCTCGATCTGCGTCGCCATGTCGGCGAGCATCCACTGGATTCCCTGGAAGGACAGCACGCTCTTGCCGAACTGCTGGCGCTGGTGGATGTACCGGAGCGCCTCTTGCATGGCCCCCTCCGCGATCCCGAGGGCCTGCGCGGCCACGCCGGGGCGCGAGGTGTCGAACGTCTTCATCGCGACGATGAACCCCATCCCCTCCTTCGCGAGGAGGTTCTCCGCCGGGACCCGCGCGCCGTCGAAGATCAGCTCCCTCGTGGCGCTGGCGTGGATCCCCATCTTGCTTTCCTTCTTGCCGAAGTCGAAGCCGGGAGTTCCCTTCTCCACCACGAACGCCGACGCCCCGCGAGCGCCCTTGTCCGGGTTCGTGAGCGCCACCACGGTGTAGATGTCCGCCTCGCCGCCGTTCGTGATGAAGATCTTGGTGCCGTTCAGGACGTAATGGTCCCCCTCGCGACGCGCCGTGGTCTTGATCGCTCCCGCGTCCGATCCGGCCCCCGGCTCCGTGAGACCGAAGGCGGCGAGCTTCCGCCCCGCGGCGATCTCCGGAAGGTAGCGCCGCTTCTGGTCCTCCGATCCGAAGAGCAGGATCGGAAACGCGCCGAGGCCGGTTCCCGCGAACGCCAGCGCGATGCCGGCGCAGACCTTCGAGATCTCCTCGGTCACGATGCACATGTTGACGATCCCGTGCCCGCTTTCGACGAGGCCGTCGTACTCGGCGGGGATGAACACCCGGAACAGGTCGACCTTGGCCATCTCCCGCACCACGTCCCAGGGGAATACGCACCCCTCGTCGTAGGCCTGGCGCACGGGCCGGACCTTGTCCTCCGCGATCGTCCGGGCGAGAGCTTGGATCGATCGCTGCTCCTCGCTGAAGTGGTGCATCGAGTCCGCTCCCCTCTCCTGCCCTCGAGGGCCCGCGCGTCGCCCCACCGCCGGCCCCGGGCGCCGGCGCCGCCGATGCGAGCGGATGTTGTACCAGATGGGGGCCGGGACGAAAAGCCCCGGGCGCGGCGGGGCTGGATCGTGAGCCGCCCAGCGGCTATGGTGGGCGCCTCCGGAGGCGTTCGCGCCGCCGGCGGAACCGATCATGACGCTCCTCGAGGTGATCCTGCTCGCGCTCGCGCTCAGCGCCGACGCGTTCTCGGTGGCGCTCGTGGTCGGCCTCCGGTTCTCCGCGCCGAGGCAGCTCTTCCGCCTGTCGTGGCACTTCGGCCTGTTCCAGGCGCTGATGCCGGTCGTGGGCGCGGCGGGCGGCGTCGCGCTCAGGGAGCTGCTCCACGGAACGGATCGCTACGTGGCGTTCGGCGTCCTCGCGGCGCTCGGCGCGAGGATGTTCTGGGAGAGCCTCCGGCACGCGGGGCCCTTCCGCGCGACCCCGGACCCGACCCGGGGCCTGAGCCTCGTCGGCCTTTCGCTGGCCACGAGCCTCGACGCCCTGGGGGTGGGCGTCGGTCTCGCCCTGGCACGCGCGAACCTGCCGCGCGCCTGCGCGATCATCGGAATCACCGCCGGCCTCGCGACGCTCGTGGGGATGCTCCTCGGCGCGAAGGTGGGGCACGCGGCGGGCCGCCTCGCCGGCGCGCTCGGGGGCCTCGTGATCGCGGGCCTCGGCATCAAGATGCTCTTCCCGTGACGAAGGGGCCACGAGGCTCGCCCGCGACGGTCGCCTGCGTGTACAATCTCCCCCTCACACACGAACGGGGTGCGCCATGAAGACGATCGTGAACAAGTCCCACAAGCCGCTCAAGATCCAGCTTCACGGCGGGAAGGTGCTGCACCTCGGCCCGGCCCGGACCGGACAGATCGCCGACGAGGCGGCGGGCGAGCCCGCGGTTCGGCGCCTGGTCGAGTCCGGCGACGTCGAGATCGTGGGCGAGGGGGCGCACTCCGGCCCCGCGGGGCAGGAGCAGGCCCCGACCGCCCACGAGGCCACGCACGGCCACACCCCGACCACGGTGGTGCTTCCGAAGGGAAACCGCTGATCCCGAGGCCGTCACCCAAAGGCCCAGACGCCAAAGGAAAAGAAAGAAACCCCTGTTCCTTCACCAACGGGAAAGGCGGGGTTACCATACTTTGGTTATGATGTCTTCGCGACAACGCCCGCCGCATTCGAGCCGACCGCTGTCGGTCCGGTTGACCCCGAGTATATCGTCGGCCCCGGGGATG
>JAIQFR010000162.1 GCA_020073205.1 Terriglobia bacterium | reverse complement strand
GCGTCTCGCCGGTGGTGGACGACGTCGTCGGCTCGACGCCGGTCCACCTCGCCCTCGAGTACGTCTCGCCCACCGGTTCGTACAAGGATCGAGGCGCTTCGCTCCTGGTCTCGTTCGCGGCGGCGCTCGGGGCGACCCTCCTGGTGGACGACACCAGCGGGAACGCCGGGATCGCGCTGGCGGCGCACGCCGCTCGAGCGGGCCTCCGGGCCCGAGTCCTCGTCCCGGACGACGCGTCGCCGGTCAAGCCGAGGATCGCGGCGGAGCTGGGGGCGGAGGTGATCAGGGTCGCAGGCGGGCGGGCCGGCGCCGCCGCGGCCGCGCTCGAGGAGGCGGCCTCGGGTGCCTTCTACGCCAGCCACGCGTGGAGCCCCCTCTTCCTCCACGGCGCGAAGACGCTCGCCTACTCCCTGTCGGAGGCGCTGCGGTGGACCGCGCCCGGGGCGGTGGTCGTTCCGGCGGGCAACGGCGGTCTCGTCCTCGGCCTCGACGCCGGTTTCCGCGAGCTCAGGCGTCACGGTCTGATCGAGCGGCGGCCGGCGATCGTCGCGGTGCAGGCCGCGGCTTGCGCTCCGCTGGCCCGCGCGTTCGCCGCCGGAGCCCTGCTTCCCGCTCCGGTGACCGAGGGACCGACGTCCGCCGATGGCGTGCGCGTCGGCGCGGCGCCGCGGGGCGCCGAGGTCCTCCGGGCGGTGCGACAGAGCGGCGGGTCGATCGAGGAGGTGGGCGAGGACGAGATCGAGCGGACACGGCGGGGGCTCTGGCACAAGGGGTACGCCGTGGAGAGCACCGGTGCCGTGGCCGCGGCGTGCCTCGACCGACTCGGGGACGATCTCAGGAGGCGCCACGGGGACCTCGCCGTGGTCCTCTCCGGCTCCGGCCTCAAGCTCTGATGCGTGTCACGTTCCTCGGCAGCGGGACCTCGACCGGCGTTCCCCTGATCGGCTGCGACTGCGAGGTGTGCCGCTCCGCCGATGCGCGCGACCGGCGCCTCCGTCCCTCGATCCGGATGGAGTGGCCCGGCGCCAGCGTCCTGGTGGACACCGCAACCGACCTCAGGGCCCAGGCGCTCGCACGGGAGGTCGGCCGTGTGGACGCGGTGCTGTACACCCACGCGCACGCCGACCACGTGCTGGGGCTCGACGAGCTTCGCACGTTCAACTGGCGTCAGGGCGCGCCGATCCCCGCGTACGGCTCCGCGGCGACCCTGGAGGATCTGTCGCGGACCTTCTGGTACGTGTTCGAGTCGGTGCAGGTCGGGGGAGGAAAGCCGGCGGTCGAGCGATGCGTGGTCGAGGGCCCCTTCGAGCTCCTCGGCCGGCGCGTGGTCCCGGTTCCCGTGATGCACGGCCGGCTCGCGATCCTCGGATACCGGGTCGGAGGCTTCGCCTACCTTACCGATGCGAGCCTGATTCCCGAGAGCTCGTACGCGCTCCTCCGGGGGCTCGACGCGCTGGTGCTGGCCGCGCCGCGGGAGCGCCCGCACCCGACGCACATGCACGTCGCGCGGGCGCTCGAGGAGGCGCGCCGGATCTCGCCCCGCCGCACCCTTCTCACCCACATCGGGCACGACCTCCTGCACTCCCGGGTGTCTGCCGGCCTCCCGGAAGGCGTCGGGCTGGCGTACGATGGTCTCGTCCTGGAGATCGACGACCGGGACGAGGTCGCCCTTTGAGCCCGTTCGCAGGCGTCGCGGGATCCGTGATCCTCGCGCTCGCGGTGGCGGTCCTCCCCGCGCCCGCCGCAGGTGAGCCGTCCCCTGCGGCGCCCCTCCGCAACGAAGACGTGGTCCGGATGCTGGTGGGCGGCCGGTCCCCCGCGGAGGTGATCAAGGCGATCCGCTCCGCCGACGTGGCGTTCGATCTCTCCGACGACATGACCCGGGAGCTGCGCCTCGCGAGTGTCCCGGCGGAGGTGCTCTCCGCCATGGGCGCGCGCCAGGCGGAGCAGGACCGGAAGCGCGCGACCGAGACGCCGCCGGTCGCCGCGCCGCAGCGCCCCGCGGAGGGGAAATCCCTCGTCGTCGTCTCCATCGGCCCGCCCGCCGGCGGCCGCGGGACCCGGGACCTCGTCTTCCCCGCTCGCCTCGACGACGACGACGCACGCGCGCTGCTGGCGGGCGCGTCCGCCGAGGAGCGCGTGGTCACCGACCTCGCGGTGTTCCTCGCCTGTCGGACCCCCGATCACGTTCCGGACCAGTGGCGCTCGCGATCGCCGCTCGGTCGCGACTTCGTCTCGGTCCCGCGGCACGAGATGCTCGATTTCCATCCCGGGGCGTCGCGCGTGCCCGCCAGGACGGCCCCGTCCGGGTATCGGCCCGCCGCGCCCCGCCACGGGCCGTCGGAGGCGGAGCCCGATCTGCTCGCCATCGCGCTTCCCATCGAGCTTCGGGGCGAGGTGGACCCAGGCATCCCCCACGATCTGATCGTCGGCGTCGCGATCCGGGTCGGCGACCGTTTCTTGGAGCTCGCGGAGGCCCAGCTGGACCGCGTGGTCGCCGGTGCCGAAGGGCTGTCCCTCTCCGCGGTCGTCACCGAGCGCGGCGAGAAGGGAACGATCGCGATCGACGTACGGATCAAGCGCGACGGCGCTCCCGGCCCGCCCCCTCGCTGAACCCTCTCGCGGGTCAGAGCTTCAGCGAGACCAGCTTCGAGACGCCGGGTTCCTCCATGGTCACGCCGTAGAGCAGGTCGGCCGTCTCCATCGACCGCTTGTTGTGCGTGATCATGATGAACTGGGTCTGCTCGGCGTACTCGCGCAGCATCTTCGTGAACCGGTTGACGTTCACGTCGTCGAGCGCGGCGTCCACCTCGTCGAGGAGGCAGAACGGCGATGGCTGGTAGCGGAAGATCGCGAACAAGAGCGCGATCGCCGCCATCGCCTTCTCCCCGCCGGACAGGAGGTGCACGTTGCCCAGCCTCTTGCCGGGAGGCTGCACCATGATCTCGACGCCGGTTTCCAAGACGTCGTCACCCTCCTCGAGCCAGAGGTCCGCGCGCCCGCCGTTGAAGAGCGTCCTGAAGACCTCCTGGAACGAGACGCGGATCGCCTCGAACGCGTCGCTGAACCTCTCGCGGCTCTGGCGGTTGATTCGCCGGATGGTCTCCCGCAGCGACTCCATCGAATGCTCCAGATCGTGCTGCTGGGAGGTCAGGAACGTGTAGCGCTTCTCCAGCTCGGAGAACTCCTCGATGGCGGTGAGGTTCACGGGGCCCATCGCTTCGATCTTCTGTCTCAGGTCCGCGATGTCGGCGTCGAGCGACTCGGCGTCGGACCCGCCGATCTCCGCGGTCCGGCTCAGGGCGGCCTGGGCGGCGGAGATCCCCAGCTCCTGCACGCAGAGCTCGTCGAGATGCCGGCGGTCGGCCGCCGCTCCGGCGAGAGCGACCTCCGCGGCCTGCACGGACTCACGCCGCCGCTCGAGCGCGGCACGCATCTCCTTGAGCGCGGCCTCGCGCTGGTCGAGGCCTCGCCTCCCGTCGGCGACCGCCGCTTCCATCGCGGCGGCTTCCGCGGCCCTCCGCTCCCGCTCGGTGAGATGCCCCGCGAGCTCCTCGGCGGTCCGAGCGAGCACCCCCTCGGCCTCCTCGGCCCTCGCCCGCGCGGCGTCGATCTCCTGCAGTACCGATCCGAGCCGGGACTCGACCTCGGCCAGCGACGCCTCGAGACGGACCCGCTCCCGCTCCATCACGCTCCGCCGCTGCTGCCGGACCAGGACATCCGCCTGGAGCACCGCCGCCGACTCGCTCTGCTCCCGGAGACGGCGCTCCATCTCTTCGTGCCCCGCCCCCTCCGCCGCGAGGTCCTGCTCCACGACCCGCTGAGCCGCCTCGCACTCCTCCACGACGCGCGCCACGTCCCCGTGGTCCCTCGTGATCCTCTCCGACTCCTCGTCGATGGCGGCGACCTCTTCGGAGAGGACCGCCGCCCGCCGGCCCATCCGCTCCCGCTCCGCCGCCGAGCGCTCGACACCGAGCGAGAGCTCGACCCGCCGCCGCCCGGCCTCCTCCAGCGCGCTCCTCAGGCGCTCGACTTCGCTCTCGAGTCCGGCATTCTCCGCCCGCGCCGCGTCCAAGCCCGCCTGCAGTGCCGCCGCCCGCGCCTCGGCCTCCGCGAGCTCGCCGCGCGCTTCCTGGGTCCGTCGCTTGTGGGCGAGGAGCCCGTGGTCGGACGCGACCCGCCCGCCCACCGAGACCAGGCCCGAGGCCAGCACGGCCTCTCCGTCCGGTGTCAGGTAGTCCGTTTCCGGGTGAAGCCGGTGGAGCGCGAGAGCGCTCTCCAGCCGATCCACCAGAACGGCATCGCCGATCCGGTCGCGGAGGAGCTCGTCGGCGCCCGACGCCAGGCTCAGCCTCTCCCTGAGCCGGCCCAGCACCCGCGAGTCGCCGACGAGCGGATCGGGGAACGGCGTGCTCTCTCCGACGCGGCCTCCCTCCGCGGAGCGTCCCGCCGGCTGCGACCTCGACAGCAGAAGCGTCCGGCCCGCCCCCTCGGAGCGGATCAGCTCGGCGGCGCGGACGGCGTCCGCGTCGTCCTCGACGATCACGGCCGGCAGGATCGCCTGCAAGTAGGCTTCGGCCGGCGATTCGATCTCCCTCGCCGCCTCGACGAAATCCGCCAGGACGCCTCCCGTCCGGACTCCGGCGGCGGCGCCCAGCGTCAGGAGGAGCTTGACGCCATCGGACACGCCGGCGAACCGGGTGGCGACGTCCTCCAGGGTGCGCAGCCTGGCGGCCGCGGAGTGAGCCCATCCGCGCGCCGCAGCCAGCGCCTCGCCGTCCCGCGCGACCCGCTCCCGCGCCTCGGCGAGCGCCCGGTCCGCCGCGCCGTGCTCCTCACGGAGCCGCTCGATCACGCTCGCGTGCGCCGTCGCCTCCGCCGCGATCCGCCCGGCCTCGACCTCGAGACGCGAGAGCTCGCCGATCACTTCCGCTCGCTCCTCGCCGAGCCTCGCGCGCCGCTCGCTCCCCCGTCCGATCGCCTCCTCGATCGCACGCCGCCGGTTCCGGGCCTCGGCGGCGTCGTTCATCGCCTCGAACAGGCGCCGCCTAAGATGCTCGACGCCCTCGCGCCTCGCGGCCAGCCGGCCCTGCGCCCGCTCCAGCTCCGACCGGCGCTCCTCGAGCGCCGCCGCGGCTTCCTCGAGGGCCACGCGCTCGCTCTCGGTGCTCGCGAGGTGGACGCGCAACTCCTCCCGTGCCGACTCGCGTCGCGCCCGAAGCGAGTCGCGCTCGTTCCCCAGCTCCGAGGCCCGCTCGCGGGCCTCCTCGATCCTCTCCTGGCAGGAGCGGCTTCGCGTGCGCTCGCGGTCGATCTCGAGATCGAGCTGGTGTAGCCGGTCCGTCGCCAGGCGGCAGGCCCCCTCCGCCTCCGACAGCGCGACCCGATCGGCCTCGAGCGCCGCCTCCGCCCGGCCCAGGTCCGCCGCGGCGCCGGCCTCGGAGGCGCGCGCTTCGCGCTCCTCATCCATGAGGCGCGCGAGATCCTCGTCCATCCGCCGGGCGCGGGCGCCGAATCTCACCGACTCCTTCGAGCGGAGCTCGTCGCGGAGTCGCTGGTACCTGCGCGCCTTCGCGGCTTGCCGCTTGAGCGAGCTGATCTGGCGACGAACCTCGGCGACGATGTCGCCCACCCGCAGCAGGTTCGCCTGGGTGGCCTCGAGCTTGAGCTCCGCGAGCCGCCGCTTGTGCTTGTACCCGGAGATTCCAGCCGCCTCTTCGATCAACAGCCGACGTTCCCGAGGCTTCGCGTTCAGGATCTGGTCGATCCTCCCCTGCTCGATGGTCGCGTAGGTCTGCGTCCCGACCCGGGCCTCGCGGAGAATCTCCTGGATGTCCTTGAGCCGCGCGCGCGCGCCGTTGACCAGGTACTCGCTCTCGCCGTCCCGGAACAGCCGCCGCGTGAGGACGACGTCGCGCGTCGCCCCGTCGGGCGTCCCGTTGAGGCCGGACATCTCCACCGAGACCTCGGCCATGCCCACCGGCTTCCGCGCCTCGCTGCCGTTGAAGATCACGTCCTGCATGCTCGCGCCGCGGAGCATCCTGGCGCTCTGTTCCCCGAGCACCCAGTTCAGCGCGTCCCCGATGTTCGACTTACCGCAGCCGTTGGGGCCGACGACGGCCGTGATCCCATCCGGGAACACCACCTCCGTTTGATCGCTGAAGGACTTGAAGCCGGAGATCCGGATCCTGTCGAGCTTGAGCTTGGACACGCAAACCTCGTCCTGGCCCGGTCGGGCCCGCCGGAAGCCTTGGGGAATATACCACCCGGCCACATCCGGTCTCAAGCTGGAACGCGATATGTTGGGGCCGGAGATGGATCGACCACCAGATATCGGGTCCGGATTGGCCCGAATCGCCGAGCCGTCCGGAGCCCGTCCGGTCAGCGGTCTCGGGAGATCAGGTAGCCGGGAACCGCGGCGAGCGCACGGCGGGCCGGACCGTCGGGGAAGTGCTCGAGCTCCACGACCGCTTCGGTCGCCGTCCGCCTTGCCTGGGCGCGGGCACGGCTCATGGCGCCGCTCTCCTCGAGGAGGCCCGTCAGCTCGGCGATCTCCGGGGCGCCGGC
>JAIQFR010000161.1 GCA_020073205.1 Terriglobia bacterium | reverse complement strand
CGTCGCGAGGTTCGAAGCGGGGCAGAGCGTCGCCGTCCTCGGCAGCGGGATCTCCGGCCACCTGATCGTGCGCCTCGCGCGCGCCTTGGGCGCCGGACGGATCATGGCGACCGACCTCGACCCGCACCGGCTGCGCTGGGCGACGGCGGCGGGAGCCGACGCCGCGATCCTCGCGACGGACGACGTCCCCGCGCGGATCCGCGACGCGAACGGCGGGCGCGGCGCCGACCTCGTCGTCGTCTCGACCGCGGCGCTCCCGGCCATCGGCCAATCGTTTCGGTGCGCCGACCGCGGCGGCACGATCCTCATGTTCGCCCCCGCGTCGCCCGGCGAGACCTACCCGGTCCCGCTCTTCGACGTCTGGAACGCCGGGCTCACGATCGTCCACACGTACGCCGGGCCGCCGGCCGACATGCGCGTAGCGCTCGAGCTGATCGCGTCGAAGCGCGTGGACGTCGCGTCCATGATCACGCACCGGCTGCCGTTGGCCGAGACGGGCGAGGGGTTCCGCCTCGTGGCGGAGGCGCGCGAGTCGCTCAAGGTGATCGTCCAGCCGCAGCGCTAGGAAGCGTGGCAGCGCCGCCACCGCGCCGACCGTCCGACATCTCTTGAACGGGTCTCGACCCAGCAACCCCGCGCGATCGCCGAGCGAGGATCGCCGCGGATCGTTCTGACGATCGTGGGCGGAACTCACCATGCGGTTTGCCGCGGCGTCCTCACAGCACGCGTCGTCCCATCCGCCCAGGATCGCGCGTTAGAGCTTGCATTTCGGGCCGGTTGGACGTAGAAACCGATCACGAAAGCCTGCGGCTAGCGCGAGCGGAGCGCGAACATGAACGATCCTGATTGGAAGATCCGAAAGGGCGCGGGGTTGACGGGCAATACCATAATCCCCGAAAGGTGACCGACAGAACCTGCTAACAGAGTTGTGTCGATTAACTAGTTAGGCGCCTCGGACAACGACACTTGACTTATAACTACAACGTAACTACGCTACACCCATGGGTAGACTTCGATTCGCCTGGGACCCACGTAAGGCATCCGCGAACCTGCGGAAGCACGGCGTAGCGTTCGAAGAGGCGCAGACCGTGTTCGCTGACGACAACGCCTTGCTGCTCGACGACCCCGGGCACTCTCAACTCGAAGACCGTTCCGTGATGCTCGGTCTCAGCGCGCGAATGCGCATTCTTGTCGTCTCCCACACGCTCCGCGACGGTGGGCATACGATCCGAATGATCTCAGCGCGAAGAGCGACGAAGCGAGAGCAGGAGCAGTACTTCGAGCAGGTGATGCCATGAAGAAGGAATACGACTTCAGCAAGGCCCGGCGCAACCCCTACGCGAAGATGCTCAAGCGCCAGGTTACGATTCGGCTCGATCAGGCGACGATCGCCTATTTCAAGACGCTTGCAGAAGACGCAGGGATTCCGTACCAGACGCTCATAAACCTGTATCTCCGCGACTGTGCGTCGACTCGTCGCCGGCTGGCGCTGAACTGGACGGCGCAGCGACGACCGTCTGGTGCCTAACACGCCGTTTCAGGCGGGGGTCCGCTGCGCGGCCCGCGCCTGAACGGCAGTCGTTGGGCGGATCTCATGCGGAAATGCTGAGAACGACCAGGAGGATGCGGTGACAGTGAAACCCGATAGCAAGATGCGTACTGCAGAGGCCCAGCTCCGGTCCTACATCAACAGGTCTGATCCGAAGGATCAAAAGCTCTTTCGATCGGTCCGGGCTGCTGTACGCAAGCGATTCCCGACCGCCAACGAGCTAGCATACGACTACAACAGCTTCTACGTCATCGCCTATTCGCCGACGGACCGAGGGATCGATGGCATCGTGTCGTTCGCCGCACGCGCGGACGGTGTGCGTCTGTACTTCATGCACGGACCGCAATTGCCCGACCCGAAGAAACTTCTGCTGGGATCGGGAAAGCAGACCCGCTTCGTCCGCGTGGAAACGGCCCGCCAGTTGGCACAGCCAGACGTGGAGGCGCTGATTGTCGCTGCGATTGATCACGCGAGGGTTCCCTTGCCATCCAAGGGGAAGGGCAGACTCATCATTCGGACGGCTGCTGCGAAGCAGCGGTCACGCCGGAGGCCGACGAAGTGACGGCGGGGGTTGCTGAGGCAGCGTGGCGGCTTGCCAGCGGTGCCGCCGAACAAGCGCATGCAGCAGGCGAGCGCCTCGCTCCGGCCACGCCGTTTCGGGATGCCGTGGCCTACGCGCCGCGCATTCGCGCGGACGGCGCTCGCTGCTGTTTCGCGGTGTTCGACGGACATGACCTGGCGGGACACTGCGAGATGTGTTCGTGCCAGAGTTCAAGAGGTCACATGACGTCGATGATCGACGATCTCTCGAAGTATCCTGCAGCCCGCCGCGAGGGTAGGTCGACGCCATCAATCCAAGAACGGTTTGGCGTCTCGAAAGGCACATAAACATTGGGTGAAATGGGCACTACCGTCTTAGGCAAGTGCGGCGGACTTCGACGGCGTGTGGAAAGGCCAGCGCGCACGCGCCGAAGGTATGGGGCCGTATCACGCCGCTGAACCCGTCGGCCGCCTTCGGCGACCGGGGTTGCCGGCAGTGCGTTAGAAGGCGCCAGAAGGTCGTTCGTTTGGTGCGTCGAGATCTTGGAGGAGCAATGAAGAGAGTCACAGGCATCGGCGGTATCTTCTTCCTGGCCAAGGACCCCAAAGCGCTGAGGGCCTGGTACAAGGAGCATCTTGGCGTAGACGTCCAGGAATGGGGCGGTAGTGCGTTCAAGTGGGCAGACGAAGCCGGAAACGCCACTACGGGCACCACCGTATGGTCCATTGGCGGGCCCGGCGGAGACTACCTTGCGCCCAGCAAGGCCCCCTTCATGATTATCTACCGGGTGGCGGACTTGGCAGCCTTGCTGGACGCGCTCCGGAAGGAAGGTTGCAACGTCCTCGAGAAGACGGACGAGTCGGAATATGGCAAGTTCGGATGGGTCATCGATCCGGAAGGAAACAAGGTAGAGCTTTGGCAACCACCGGTGGGCCAGTAGCCGAGTATCTTGTACTTGGCATGTCGAATCAGCGCCGCCTCCTCGGACCGGCCTGATCTCCGCGCGGCGGGCCAATCGCAGGGAGCGGAGAAAGTATGAAGAAGAAGGCTAGCAGTCGAGCTCGCAACGCAGACCCGGACACGATGCGCCGTGAGTACGATTTCTCGGAGGGCGTCCGTTGAGTGACCGCGGCCAGGTACGCCGAGGGGGCGAACGTCGTGGGCATTGACCCGGAAGTCCTCGACGTCTTCCCAGATGGGCGAGCGGTCAATGACGCGCTGCGGGCTCTTGCCCCGGTCCTGCGGCAGCAGCGGAAACGCCGAAGCGCCTGAATGCCTCCTGGACCCGCCAGTCCGGCCATTCACGCCGAGTGCTCGCGCACGCGTCGCGCCCGGCCGGCCTGCGCGTCACGCGCAACGTTGCGCATGAAAGCGGAATCGCTGAATGGTCGTTGAACTGTTCGGAATCGTGGCGGTCAGCTCCATGGTCGTCATGTATGCGCTCGAGCGACGAGCGCATGTCTACGTCCTCGGGTTCGCAGCTTCTTGCGCCGCAGCGTCGCTTTATGCTGTCCTCATCCACGCGTGGCCATTCGCCGCGGTTGAGGGTGTATGGGCTCTGGTCGCTCTCCGCCGTTGGTTGCGCGTGCGACCTCCCTACCGAGGTCAGCGTGACGCATGAGCCCGGATTCACGAGGAGAGCAATCGAACCATCCCGGGGCGCACCATCTGCGAGGCGGGTAAGCGGGCCACGATTCGCGGTCGCTGCCGTCACGGGCCTTGCACGAGACCCAAGGCTCGCGCCGGGCTCGCCCGCGGGTCAGCCGACCGGTTGGCAGCAACCCTGACGGCGTCACGCCAGCCCATCGCGTGCGACGCGATGGGTGCTCATGGAGACGGCACGATGTCATCCGCTCCCTACGACGTCCACGAAGTGATCGTCACCGCGCGACCGGTCGCCGGCGTGCGCGCCCAGATCCGACGCGGCCGTGTCGCGCTGGAGTTCGGCCGCCGCTTGGATCAGGTGTATGCGGCGGCACGTGCCGGCGCCGTGCAACTCGACGGGCAGAACATCTTCATCTATCGCGCGGCGACCGCGGATCAGCTGACCGTCGATTTCTGCGTCGGCGTTACAGCGCCGTTCGCCGCCGTGGGGGCGGTCGTTCCCTTGGAGACCCCGCACGGCGTCGCGGCGATGACGACGCATTGCGGCGACTACGGACGACTGGGCGAGGCGAACGCCGCGATCCTCGCGTGGTGCCGAGCGAATGATCGGCTGCGCGCCGGTCCGTCCTGGGAAGTGTACGGGCATTGGCACACGGATTCCGCGCAGTTGCGCACCGAGGTCTACTACTTGTTGCAGGCGACCGGTGTCGAGGCCAGAATCTAGCCGCCGCCTCTGCATCGAGGGTGGCGTGGGGGCGACCGTCGCGCACGCCTGCTGATGAGTATCACGACACTGAGGGCGGCGGGCCGTTGCTCGATTCGAGCCAGAACGACGGTCGCAAGATGGAATCAAGGAGGACGCGATGCGTGCGGTGACGGTTGCGATTGCGGTGATGGCGGTTGCGGTCGGGCAGGGTCGGTCAGAGCCACCGAAGTCGATGCCGGCGGATGTCGGGCCCGGGCGCGTCACGTGGTTCGACATCACGACGACCGATCTGCCGAAATCGAGGGAGTTCTACGGCAAGCTCTTCGATTGGACATTCAATCCGGTTCAGGGAACCGATCTGGCCGTCGAGATCGTTGCGGGTGGATCGGCCATCGGGACGATTCGCGTTGCGGATGGGAAGATCAGTCCTTTCAACGGCGTGGTCTACGTTCAGGTGTCGGGCATAGAGGAGAGTTGCAAGAAGGCGAAGGAGCTTGGTGGAACGCTCGTTCCCGGATTCCCCTTCGACCTCCCAAACGGCACGGGAGCCATCGGCCTTGTCAGTGATCCAGCCGGACATCCCGTAGGGATGTACTCGAGGACGCCGCTTGCGCCACGGAAGCCCGCGTCCAAGTGACGGGTTCAAGGCGGTTCAGGCGGCGGGCCGCTTCGCAGACCGCGCCGGAGCGCCGGATCGTTGGGCGGACCGGATCGGGTGGGCCGAGGGAGACCCAAGTGGACATCGGCGAAGCACAATTGGAAATGCGCACCCGATTCGTCGGGGGCTTCTACGGGCAGATCGTCTCGGGCGTACTTTGGGTCGCTTCGGCGGGCCTGGCGACCTGGAGCAGCCCTCGGGCGGCCATCACGACCTTGGTGGTGGGCGGCTTTTTCATCTTCCCGGTCACGGAGCTGCTCATCCGTTTCGCCGCGGGAAAGGGTCCGCTGAGCGCGGCCAATTCACTTCGCCATCTGGGCATGCAGGTGGCCTTCGTCTTGCCGCTATCGATGCCTCTTCTGCTTCCCGTCGGTTTGTATCGTCTGAATTGGTTCTATCCGGCGCTGATGGTCCTCCTGGGGGCGCACTACTTGCCGTTCGTGTTCCTCTACGGGATGCGGATGTTCGCGGCGCTCGCGGCTTTACTCGTCGGTGGCGGATGGGCCGTCGCCAAGTATGGGTCAGACAGTTTCAGCGTCGGCGCGTGGTACGCGGGCGCGACCCTTCTCGTCTTCGCAGGCATCGGGGGGGCGATCGTGCGACTCGAAGCTCGTGATCGGGCCGCCCGACAACTCGTTGCAGCGGGCATCGCTTCTCCGCGCCCCTGAACGCGAGCGTTGCCGCAGGGCAGGCAAGGAGATCCATCGTGCCACTCGTGGTCGGCGCGTTACTCGCATTCGCAGTCGGGCTATTCGCCACCGGCCTCGGCCTGGATCGTGACCGAGCCTTCTATCCGGTCGTGACGATTGTCATCGCATCCTACTATGCGCTATTTGCGGTCATCGGGGCTTCCACGCATGCCCTCGTTCTCGAGTCGCTGGTTGGCGTGGTCTTCCTCGCCGTTGCGGTACTAGGCTTCAGGTCGTCGCTCTGGGTCGTTGCGGTTGCCCTAGCGGCACATGGTATTTTCGATCTCAGCCACGCCACGGTCATATCCAATCCGGGCGTGCCACGCTGGTGGCCGGAGTTCTGTCTCGCCTACGATGTTACGGCAGCGGCGTACTTGGCATGGCTGCTCAGGAGCGGGCATATTCGTGCCGCACCCTGAGGGTTTGCTCGAGCGGGCCGCCGCGAATCGGTGTGGCTCACGCCAGTTCATCCTCCTCTGCGCAGGTCATTCCCAAAGGGGGTGCAAGCCCATGGACGACCGCTTCGCCTCCGAGCGGTTCCCGCGCTCGTCGAGGTATCACCCCGATTGGATCATCGCCGGTGCCAGCGGCGGGGCGAACTCGTTGTGGCTGGCCGAGTGGCTGGCCGAGGGGCTCGACCTGCGCCCGGGCATGCGGGTGCTCGACCTCGCCTGCGGGCGGGCGTCGTCGTCGGTCTTCCTGCGCCGCGAGTTCGACGTGCAGGTCTGGGCCACGGACCTGTGGTTCAGCCCCTCGGAGGCGCTGCAGCGGGTCCGGGACGCCGGCGTCGAGGACGG
The DNA here is from genome assembly GCA_020073205.1 of Terriglobia bacterium. Lineage (NCBI taxonomy): Bacteria > Pseudomonadati > Acidobacteriota > Terriglobia > Terriglobia bacterium. The sequence goes on along the minus strand of JAIQFR010000161.1, from coordinate 73 downwards.
GGTCTTCCCGGTCCACGCCGACGCCCGGTCCCTGCCCTACGCCGACGAGTTCTTCGACGCCATCGTGTGCATC
>JAIQFR010000160.1 GCA_020073205.1 Terriglobia bacterium | reverse complement strand
ATGGTAGATATTCGCCACCGAGCGCAGCCATCCGATGCGCACGTGGTTCACAGCCTTTCCGTTCTCGGAGCGGAAGTTGGGCACATCAAATGGGATCACGTTCCATCCGAGCGACATCTCTCCATCGCTGCCGTACACAGCATCCTTATCGAACGTCGACGAGATTGGAGGGAAAACGGAGCGCCCGCGGCCCGGCGCGTACCCCGAGACCGGCCAGAATCGCGACGAGTCCGGGGTCAACATCTCGTCGGCGACGATGAGCCGCCCCCCCTCGAGGCCGAACTCGAACTTCGTGTCCGCGATGATGATCCCCCGATCGAGGGCGTAGGCCGCCGCGGAGCGATAGAGATCGAGCGTCCGGTCCCTCAGGTCCCGGGCGAGGTCTTTCCCCACCCGGCGCTCCACCTCGACGAACGGGATGTTCTCGTCGTGACCGGTCTCGGCTTTCGTCGCCGGGGTGAAGATCGGCTCGGGGAGTCGGTCCGACTCGCGGAGCCCCGGAGGGAGCGTGATGCCGCACACGGTGCCGCGCTCCAGGTACTCCTTCCAGCCGGAGCCCGCGAGGTAGCCGCGGGCGACGCACTCCACGGGGACCATGGCGAGCTTGCGCACCAGCGTCGCCCGACCGTCGAGGAGGCGCGCGTGCGGTCGTAGCGGCTCCGGGAACGCCGCCGGGTCCGCGGTGATGACGTGGTTCGGCACCAGGGGAGCGGTCCGCCCGAACCAGAAGAGCGAGATCTGGTTCAGGACCTTCCCCTTGTCCGGGATCGGGTTCGGGAGAACGTAGTCGAAGGCGGAGAGGCGATCCGTCGCGACGATCAGCAGGGCGTCGCCGATCTCGTAGACGTCGCGCACCTTGCCGCGTCCGCGAAGGGGTATTCCGGGAAGATGGGTCTCGAAAACGGCGTCGGGACTCGTCGGTCGCATATCACCCTCGTGAGCATCCGAAGAAGACGGAGGATGTCCCGACACCTGGCGACGTGTCAACCGCTTTCAGCGCGCCAGCACGAGTTCCCGGTCGGAAATCGCGAACTCCATCGGCAGCCGCCCCGCGAGCTCGCCATCCAGCTGGACCGGGATGTCGGGATGCTCCGAGCTTGCCTTGAGCCACGTCGCGCTTCGATCGACGATCCCCGGCCGGCCGATGTGCGCGCCGGACCAGAGCGCCGGCAGGATGCGGAGAAGCCCGCCCGCCGAGCGGGCGGTGAATCCACAGACCTCGAGCGTGTCGCTCTCGAGCGCGGCGTGGGGGGTGGGTCGGAGGAAACCGCCGTAGAGCGGCGCCCGGCCCACGATCGCGGCGGTGGCGTCGACCGACTCGCCGGACATCTCGAGCCGGATCGTCGGGAACGGATAGGTGAGGAGCCCGCGCAGGCCGCCCAGCACGTAGTGCCGGAAGGCGACCTTGCCGCGGCGCCCGGCGAGCAGTTCCCGCAAGACCCAGGCATCGAACCCGATCCCCGCCATGAGCAGGAACAGCGTCTCTCCCGCCTTTCCCGGGCGCAGCGCGATCCGACGGCGCCCGAGGACGGCCGACTCCGCCGCGCCCGCCGGGTCCATCGGCACGCCGAGAACCCGCGCGAGCAGGTTCATGGTCCCGGACGGCACGACACCCAGGACGACCGGCGTCCCGGCGGCGCCGTTCGCCGCCTCGTGAGCCGTGCCGTCGCCCCCGACCGCGAGGACGGTGTCGAATCCCTCCGCCCACGCCTTCGCCGCGAGCCGTCGCGCATCTCCGGGTCCGCGCGTCCGGACCAGTTCCGAGCGGGCTCCGGCCCGGCGCGCCGCGGACGCCGCCGCTTCCCCGGCGTCCCGGCCGCGCCTCAAGCCGGCGGCGGGGTTGGCCACGACCATAACGCGGCGTGCGGCGCGCGCAGGCATCAACGGGCGTCGTGAACGATCCGGCCGCCGACCACGGTCATCACCGCCGCGCCGCGCAGGCTCCACCCCGCGAACGGGGTGTTGCGGCTCTTCGAGCGGAACTTCGCCGGGTCCACGACCACCTGCCGCTGCAGGTCGAGCACCGTCAGATCGGCGTCCTTCCCCGGCCGCAGCGTCCCGCGATCGAGCCTCAAGATCCTCGCGGGGCCGGCGGTGAACAGCTCCACCAGCCGGGAGAGACCGATCACCCCGGCGTGCACCAGCCGGTCGAGACAGAGCGATACCGCGGTCTCGAGACCCACGATGCCGAACGGCGCCCGGGAGAACTCCACGGCCTTCTCGTCGACGTGGTGCGGCGCGTGATCGGTCGCGATGGCGTCCACGGTTCCGTCGGCGAGGGCCTTGAGGAGCGCCCGACGGTCGGCCTCGGACCGGAGCGGCGGGTTCATCTTCGCGTCGGTGTCGTAGTCCGCCACCGCCGCGTCGGTCAGGACGAGATGATGCGGCGTGACCTCGCACGTCGCCGCGACCTTGGCCTTCTTGGCCCGCCTCACGAACTCGGCGCCGCGCGCGGTCGAGAGGTGCGCGATGTGCACGTGGCCGCCGGTGTACTCCGCCAGCAGCAGGTCCCGCTGCACCATCAGGTCCTCCGCGACCCCGGGCCACCCGCGGAGGCCGAGGCGCGTCGACACCTCCCCCTCGTGGACGACGCCTCCGGCGGCGAGGACCGAATCCTCGCAGTGGTCGATGATCGGCAGGTCGAAGATCCGGGAGTACTCCAGGGCCCGACGCATCAGCAGGCTCGAGGCCACGGGACAGCCGTCGTCGGAGAAGGCCCGGGCCCCCGCGGCGACCATGTCCCCCATCTCCGCCAGCTCCTCGCCCTTCTGCGCCTTGGTCACGCACCCGATTGGGTAGACCCGAGAGGCCGCTCCCGCCGACGCCTGCGCGAGTATGAACTCGGTCACCGACCGGTTGTCGTTGGGCGGAACCGTGTTCGGCATGCAGGCGACGCCCGCGAAGCCGCCCGCGGCGGCGGCGGCGGTTCCGGTGGCGACCGTCTCTTTCCACTCCTGCCCCGGCTCGCGGAGGTGGACGTGGAGATCGATGAAGCCGGGGCAAACGACGAGCCCCGCGACGTCGAGCACGTCCGCCCCCCGCGCGGCGATCTTCGGCTCGATTCGGGCGATCTTCCCGTCCTCCACCAGGACGTCCAGCGCCTCGTCCACGGAGGCGGCGGGGTCGACGACCCGCCCGTTCCTAAGCAACAGCTTCACGCTCGGTCCCTCCCGCCAGCAGGTAGAGCACCGCCATCCGGACTGCCACGCCGTTCGTGACCTGCTCCAGGATGACCGACGCGCTCCCGTCCGCGACCTCGCCCATGATCTCGACCCCCCGGTTGATCGGGCCCGGATGCATGACGATGGCGTCCCGCGCCGCCCGCGAGAGGCGCGTCCCGTCCAGCCCGTACAGGCGCGCGTACTCCCGAAGGGTCGGGAAGTACCCCCCCTGCATCCGCTCGAGCTGGATGCGGAGCATCATGATCACGTCCGCCCCCTCCACCGCCTCGTCCATCCGATACGTGAGGGAGCAGCCCAGGCGCTCGACCTCGCGCGGGATCAGCGTCGGCGGCCCGCACACCGCCACCTCGGCCCCCATGCGCGTGAGCAGCAGCACGTTGGAGCGGGCCACCCGGCTGTGAAGGATGTCGCCGACGATCGCGACCTTGAGCCCCTTGAGCCGGCGCTTTCGCTGACGGATCGTGAGCGCGTCGAGCAGCGCCTGCGTCGGGTGCTCGTGGGCTCCGTCCCCCGCGTTCACGATGGCCGACCGGCAGGTCCTGGCGAGGAAATGCGGCGCGCCCGGCTCGGAGTGCCGGATCACGATGAAGTCCGGGGCCATCGCCTCGAGGTTCTTCGCGGTATCGAGGAGCGTCTCACCCTTCACGAGGCTGGAGGTGGACGTCGAGAAGTTCAGGAGGTCCGCGGACAGGCGCTTCTCGGCCAGCTCGAACGACGATCGGGTGCGCGTCGACGGCTCGACGAAGAAGTTCACCACCGTCTTGCCGCGGAGCGTCGGGACCTTCTTGATCTCCCGTGTCGAGATCTCCGCGAAACGCTCCGCCGCGTCGAGGATCGTGAGGATCTCCGACGGCTCGAGCGTCTCGATGCCGAGGAGGTGCCGGCTCCCGAGGTTCATCGCTTCCTCCCGCGCGCCCGCGCCGCGGGCGCCTCGCCCGCCTTCACGATCACGACCTCGTCCGACCCGTCGGTCTCCTTGAGCTTCACCTCCACCTCCTCGGTCCGGGACGTGGGCAAGTTCTTCCCGACGAAGTCGGCGCGGATCGGCAGCTCGCGGTGGCCTCGGTCCACCAGGACCGCGAGCTGGATGTGGCGCGGCCGCCCGAGGTCGACGAGACCGTCGAGCGCGGCCCTGATGGTCCGGCCGGTGTAGAGCACGTCGTCCACGAGAACGATCCGCGCCCCTCGCACGTCGAACGGGATGTCGGTCTTGCGGAGCACCGGCCGGTCCGCGATGCTCGAGAGATCGTCGCGGTAGAGGTTGATGTCGAGGACACCGACCGGCGGCAGGGCTCCGCCGATGTCCGAGAGCTTCTGCGCGAGACGGCGGGCCAGCGGGACGCCGCGCGTCTGGATCCCGACCAGGCGCAGGTCGTCCAGCGTCTTGTTCTTTTCGAGGATCTCGTGGGCGATCCGGCTCAGGGCACGTTCGATCGAGGCGGTGTCCATCACCCGGACCCGTTCGGATGGCGGCATCGGGCCTCTCCTTGCGGCCTCGCAGGGCCGGCTTAAAGAAGGCTCACGGAGCGCGACATCGTAGTGGGCGCGGTCGTGGGGTGTCAAGGAGCGCGCGCCGGCGCGTTGACCACCCTGGCGCGATTGTCTATGCTTCGCGTTTCACGAGGAACCCGATGCCCCAGGACCTGTCCGCGGCCGTCGCCAGAAACCTCGACCTCGGCCACGGCCACTTCCTGCTGGAGTTTCTCGCGCCCCGGGCCGCCGCGGAGATGGTCCCCGGGCAGTTCTTCATGATCGGCATCTCAGGTGCCGAGGTGTTGCTCCGCCGGCCGTTCAGCGTGTGCGGACTGCCCGGCACGTTCGACGACGCCCCCGAGGGCGCGGTCCAGGTGCTCTACAAGGTCATCGGCCGCGGCACGGCCCTGCTCTCGTCCCTCAAGCCCGGAGCACCGATCACCGCCCTCGGCCCCCTCGGGCGCGGCTTCGATCTCTCGGTCGCTCCCGGGGTGCGCCCGCTGCTCGTGGCGGGAGGCATCGGCTCGGCGCCGTTCCCGGCGCTGGTGTCGGCGCTCGCGGCCCGCGGCGTCCGGTCCACTCTGGTCTTCGGGGCGCGAAACGCGGGCGACCTTCCCCTGCTCGACTGGTTCGGAAAGCGATGCGACGAGGTGACGGTGGCGACCGAGGACGGGTCCCTTGGCTGCCGTGGCCTCGTGACCGCGCCGCTCACGGCCCTGCTCGAGGACGCGGGGGCGGTTCGAATCTACGGCTGCGGTCCGAACCCGATGCTCCGGGCGGTGGCGGAGATCGCGGCGTCCCGCGGCATTCCTTGCGAGCTGTCCCTCGAGGCGCACATGGCCTGCGGCTTCGGGGTCTGCCTCGGCTGCGTCGTCCCCATCCGATCGGAGAGCGGCGAGAAGCCCGTATACGAGAGGGTGTGCGTCGAGGGACCCGTCATGCGCGCCGAGAAGCTCGCGTGGTGAAACCGGACCTCTCGGTTGCCGTGGGGCCGCTCCGGCTCAAGAACCCCGTGCTCACCGCGTCGGGGACCTTCGGCTACGGCCTCGAGTTCCTCCCGTTCCTCGACCTCGCTGACCTCGGCGGCATCGTCGTCAAAGGGCTCTCGCCGAGGCCTCGCCGGGGCAACCTCCCGGAGCGCATCGTCGAAACCCCCGCCGGGATGCTGAATGCCATCGGCCTCCAGAACGTGGGCGTCGACGCCTTCATCGCGGAAAAGCTCCCGGCGCTTCTGAAGTTCGACGTCGCGGTGGTCGCCAACGTCTTCGGCGAGACCGTCGCGGAGTACGTGGAGGTCTGCGAGAAGCTCGACGCGGCTCAGGGGCTCTCCGCCGTCGAGCTGAACGTCTCCTGTCCCAACGTCGAGTCGGGGGGTATGGCCTTCGGAAACGACGCCGAGTCCCTCGCCCGGGTGACCCGCGCCTGCCGAGACGCGACGCGGCTTCCGCTCATCGTGAAGCTCTCCCCCAACGTCACCGACATCCGGGAGATGGCGCGCGCGGCCGAGGCCGGGGGCTCCGACGCCGTGTCACTGGTCAACACGTACGTCGGGATGGCGGTGGACGTCGACCGCCGGCGTCCGGTGCTCGCCAACGTGTCCGGCGGCCTCTCGGGACCCGCGATCCGGCCGCTGGCGGTCTGGGCGACCTGGCAGGTCTCCCGCGCGGTCAAGATCCCGGTGATCGGCATGGGCGGGATCCTGACCGCCCGCGACGCGCTGGAGTTCATCCTGGCCGGGGCCTCGGCCGTGCAGGTGGGAACCGCCAACTTCATCCACCCCGACGCGGCGGTCCGCGTCGCGCAGGGCCTCGCGGCCTACCTCGCCGAGCACGGCATCGACTCGGTCCGAGATCTCGTCGGGACGTTGGAGACCGGACCGGAGGGCTGCCGATGAAGCCGCACGAGAGGATCCTCGTCGCCCTCGACACGCCGGACCGCGACCGCGCCCTCGCCCTCGCGCGTGCGCTCGCCGGGCGCGTGGGCGGGTTCAAGATCGGCCTCGAGGCGTTCTCGGCCTCTGGCCCCGCCTTGGTCGCGGAGGTCCTCGAAGCGGGCCTCCCGGTCTTCCTCGACCTCAAGCTCCACGACATCCCGAACAC
>JAIQFR010000159.1 GCA_020073205.1 Terriglobia bacterium | reverse complement strand
GCCCGCCCGGCCCGACGATGGCGAATTGCGTGGAGGCATCCGTCATGTCGGTGAGGGCAACGTCTTCCCGAAGGGCGTACCGGCCGACGTGCGCGCGGACCCGCGACGCGGAGCCGGGACCGCCGACGAGGAGGAGCCCTTCCGCGCCGAGGTGGTGCACGAAGAGCCGCTCGACGATCCGCCCCTTCGGCGAGGTGAGGACCGTCGGCTTCCCCTCGCCGGGCCGGAGCCCCTTGAGGTCGCCGGTGCTCAGCCGGTGGAGCAGGTCGAGCGCGTCGGCTCCCGTGGCGAGGATCCGTGCGAGGCTCGAACGATCCACGAGAGCGGAGGCGTCGAGCGCCGCGCGAAGCTCCGCCGCGGCGTCGCCGAAATGGGCGGGGCGCCCGAGGTCGGACTCGAACACGGCGCCTCGTTGCGAGTACGATTCCCTGAGAACGGCGTCCACGGCGGATCCTCCTGAGCGGGCGCCATTATAACGACCTCCCGCATCCCGGCCCCGCGCTCGCCTTGCCCCCATGCACGGTATGGGGCGAGAATGCGGGCCTCGCAGGAGTCGAGGAGGGCGCGCGCGTGGAGGGCCTGAGGCGGGACGCGGACCGGTTGGGGCCCGAGATCGTGGCCTGGCGGCGCCACCTGCACCGCCGACCCGAGCTGGGGTTCGAGGAACGCCTCACCGCAGCGTTCGTCGCGGAGCGCCTCCGCGGCCTCGGCCTCGAGGTCCGAACCGCGATCGCGCGCACCGGGGTCGTGGCGCTCCTCGCCGCGCGGAAGGGATCGCAGCCGCCGATCCTGCTCCGGGCCGACATGGACGCGCTGCCGATCCAGGAGGAGCCGGGACCGGAGTACGGGTCGGAGATTGCAGGGATCATGCACGCTTGCGGCCACGACGGGCACGTCGCGATGCTGCTCGGGGCCGCGTCGCTGCTCGCGTCGCGCCGCGAAGCGCTCTCCCGCGACGTCGCGTTCTGCTTCCAGCCGGCCGAGGAGGGGCTCGGCGGGGCCCGGCGGATGATCGAGGAGGGCGTGCTCGAGCTCACCGGGGCGCGCAGCGCCTTCGCCCTCCACTTGTGGACGCCGTACGCCGCCGGCACGCTCCACGTCCGCCCGGGCGCGATGATGGCCGCCCAGGACGAATTCGCGGCGACGGTGGCCGGGCGGGGAGGCCACGGGGCGGAGCCTCACCGCGCGGCGGACCCTCTGGTCGCGGCGGCCCAGGGGGTCGTCGGGCTCCAGACCGTGGTCTCGCGTTCCGTGGATCCCATGGATCCGGCGGTGTTGACCGTCGGCTCGTTCCACGCCGGGAGCGCGCCGAACGTGATCCCGGGCGAGGCGCGCCTGCACGGCACGCTACGCTCGTTTCGCGAGGAGGTGCGCGAGCTGCTGCGCGATCGCGTGCGCGAGGTCCTCGAGGGGACGTCCCGCGCGGGCGGATGCCGCGTCGACCTCGAGATCCGGCCGGGCTACCCGGTCGCGGTGAACGATGGAGCGGCGGTCGAGCGGATGATTCGCGCCGGAACCGCCGTGCTCGGTCCGGAGAACGTGATCGAGTCGCCGCCGCTCGCGGCCTCCGAGGACTTCGCGTATTTCCTGCGCGAGGTCCCCGGCGCGATCGCGCTCCTCGGCGCGGCTCTCCCCGGGCCCGGCCGGCCGCACCATTCCGCCGGCTTCGATTTCGACGAGTCCGTGCTGGCGAGGGGCGCGGAGATCCTCGCCCGCCTCGCCCTCGAGCCGTAGTCGACCCCGGGAGAGAGCGGAGTCCGGCCAGCCACCCGATGCGCGAACCTGTGCTAGCTTGCGGCGGCGTGGAGCGAGAGGTCTTCTCACCCGCGCGGTGGCTCCCCGGCCGGCATCTTCGGACCTTCGTCCCTTCCCTGATGGCGGCGCCGCGTCCGGACGGCCTGGACGAGATCCTCGACGTTTCCGTCGGGGAGGGGAGCGCGGTCCGCGTCCTTCTCAACCACCCCGCCGGAGCGGCGCGAGGGACCTTGCTGTTGGTCCACGGGCTAGGGGGGAGCGCCGACTCGCCGTACGTCCGGCGCACCGCCTGTCTCGCGCTCGCCCGCGGATGGGTCGTCGCCCGAATGAACCTCCGGAACTGCGGCGGGACCGAGGCGCTCGCCAGGACGCTCTACAACGGGGGACAGTGGAACGACGTGGGGCGGGTCCTCGAGGACCTCGACGCGGCCGCGCTGCCGCGACCCATCGCCGCGGCCGGGTTCTCTCTTGGCGGGAACCTGGTGCTGCTCTTCGCCGGGCGCGCCGCGGAGGGGAGCGCCGCCGACGCGGTGGCGGGAGTGAACCCGCCGGTGGACCTCGACGCATGCTGCCACGCGCTCGAGCGACCCTCGAACTTCCCGTACCAGGTGCACTTCAGCCGCCTCCTCTGCGGCCAGATCCGGCGGGTCCGGAGCGTCCGGCCGCTCCCGGGACCCGAGGCGACTTTCTGGCGCGTTCGCACGGTGCGACGCTTCGACCGGTTCTTCACGGCGCCGGACGCGGGCTACCGGTCGGCCGAGGCGTACTACGCGGCGTCCAGCGCAGGACCGCACCTGACGTCGGTGCGAGTCCCGGCCCTGATCCTCTCCGCGGCCGACGACCCGTTCGTGCCCGTCGAGACCTTCGCGCCCTATCGGAGCGCGCCCGGTGCCCGGCTCTCGTTCGCACACCCTGCGAAGGGCGGCCACCTCGGGTACTGGCAATCGCACGAGCCGCGGTTCTGGGCGGGGAAAGCGGTCCTCGATTTCTTCGAGGACGTCCTGCGTTTCTAGCCGGTCGGGTCGGCCCCCCCGGAATCGCGGAGCGCCTCGACGAACGCCGCCTTGGCCGCCTCGGCGGCCTTCGCGTACGCCTCCCGAAACGCGTGGGGAACGCGCACGGCCTTCGCGCGCGCGTCGCCGGCCCAGCCTTTCAACTGCTCGCGGGTCTCGCGACCCGACCCGGGCGCGGTCAGGTACGCGACCGCGGCGCCCGCCGCCGCCCCCGCGAGAAACGCGACCAGGAGATGCGCACCACCGTATCGGCTCGAATCGCTCATGGTGCCTCCACGGACGGACGCGCCGGGTCGTCCGCCTCCCGCTCCCCGCCGGCGGAGGAATCCGCGGCAGGGGGTTCGGTTTCGTCCCCCGTGGGCCAGAACACACGGATCCCCGCCGCGAGCGCTGGCCCGATCGCGCTCGCAACGGCAGCCGTCTTCCGAAGGGCGCCCTGAACGCTCCGGAGCGTCTCCCCGAGCGAGGCAACCGCCTCGACGGTTCCCCGGATCCTGACGACGCCCTCCTCGATCCCGGCGGCGGCCCTGTTGACCCGGCCCGCGGCTTCGTTCGCCTGATCGAGCGTCGCCCGGAGCCTCGGCCGCGTGTCGTCCAGGAACACCTCGAGGCTCTTCAACGTGGATCGGAGCTGGAGAAGCGGGGGGATGGCCACGCCCACGAGCACGGCCAGGAGGATGACGGCGACGACGACGAAGATCTCGATCACGCTCATCATCACCTCGCAGGGGGCACTTTACCAGAAAGCGGTGGGACCGGACGGCCGTCTTGCGAAGGCGGGTCCCGCCGGTAGGTCGGTCGTCCGTTTCGCGTTATCCTGCCGCCCGTGGGATGGTCACAGAGGCTCAAACCGGCATCCTCGCGGGGCACCCGACTCCTGCTGGCCGGTCTCCTGTGGTCCGTGACCGGGGCCGGCCTCCTGGCCGCGGGGATCTACTGGTCGCTCGCGGCGCCTCCGCTCCGCGCCACGGCGTTCCTCGCCGTCGCGGCGGCCGGAGGATGGGCGAAGGCGCGCTTCTTTCTGCGCCGGCGCGCCGAGAGGAACGCGGAGCGGATCCTCGCGTCCGAGGACGGGCGCTGCGCCGGTGCCGCGTTCTCCTGGAAGGCGTGGTCGCTCGTGCCGCTGATGATGGCGGCGGGGTTCGCGCTCCGCCATTCGGCGGCTTCGAGGCCATGGCTCGGGCTCGTTTACGTCGCGGTCGGCGTGGCGCTCCTGGTCGCGTCGGCCGTCAGCTGGCGGCACTGGGCGCGGCTCCGTGCCGCGCGGGCGGATGGGACGTCTTGAGCCGGCGCGAGGGCGCGGTCAGGACGGCGGAGCGCTGACACGCGGGGGCGGCCTTTGACCAGAAACGTGTTACTCGGGGGCATCGCAGGCGGTGTGGTCCTGTTCGTCTGGAGCGTGCTGGCCTGGACGCTCCTTCCGCTCCACCGATCCTCGCTGAGGACGCTGGGCGCCGAGAGCCGCGTGGTCGAGGCTCTCGTGCAAGCGAGGACCGTCGGCGGCCTCTACGTCATCCCGGGGCTACCCGACGCGTACGGGAAATCCGAGGAGGAACGGGCGGCCGCGCAGCGGGAGTGGGAGGATCGGGCCCTTCGCGGCCCGGTCGCGACCCTCGCTTACCACCCGGAAGGACGTTCCCCGGCCAGGATGTTCCGCCCGATGATGCGGGGGCTCGGCTTCGCCGTGGCGGCGGCTGTCTTCTCCGCGGTCGTGCTGAGACGCGCCAACATCGCGAGCCACGTCGGAAGAGTCGCGCTGGTCCTCGGCATGGGCCTGTTCGCGTGGATCCTCGGTCCGGCGATGCAGTGGAACTGGTTCGCCTATCCCGCGGACTACACCCTGTCGGTCCTCGTCGACACGCTGGCGGGATGGGCGATCGTGGGCGTCGTCCAGGCCGGCATCGTACGGCCCGCGTCGTCCTCGACCCACGCGGCCTGACTCCCCTCCGCGCCCCGCGTGACATTCCCGTCCGCGGACCTATATTTGGCCGGCGGAGGTCGGACGTGGCGGAGATTCTCCTCCTGGCGGAGGATCGCGAGCGGGCGGGGGGGATAAGAACCCTACTTCGGGAGGACGGGCACACCGTTCACTGGCAATCCACCGTCTCGGGCTGGCGCGACGCGGAGCGCGCGCTACTGCCCGAGCTGGTCGTGGCACCCGTCGGCTCGCCCGACCCCGTGCTCGAGGTCTCCGGCAGGCCGCCTCGTGGCTTTCCGGCACCGCTTCTCTTCGTCCACGGCGACTCGGATCTCTTCGCCGACGTACGATTGGACGAGCGCATCGTGGATCGGATCGGCAGCCCGTTCGGCGCGGAGGAGCTCCTCGCCCGCGTGGACGCGCTGGTCAAGGTCCGCCGGGTGGTTCTCTGGGGGGGGAACGAGCGGCCGGGGAGGAATCCCAGAAGAAGCGACGATCCCCCTGGGGCGCACGCGGGGTGGAAGGCGGTGGGCAGCCGCATCGGCGCGATCCTGTCCTCCCGCGTTCCGCGCTACGACAAGCCGATGGAGCCGTATCTCGAGGTCGCGTCGCTGGCGGCGGAATGGGCGGACCGGAGGGATGCGTTCGAGCCGGGGCACGCCGAAAGGGTCGCCGCGTTCTCGGCGATGATGGCGGACGAGCTGAACCTCGGAGACGGCGAGGCCGCCGCACTCCTGCGCGCCGCGATGCTCCACGACATCGGCAAGGTCGCTTTCCCGGTGGACATCCTGCGGCAGCGCGGACCCCTGGACGAGGAGCAGGCCCGGCTGATGCGCACGCACCCCGAGCGCGGCGCGGCGCTGCTCAGGGCCCTCGACAGCGACGAGGAGGTCGCGCGCGCGATCCAGTTCCATCACGAGCGCGCGGACGGGCAGGGCTACTACGGAAAGAGCGGCGCCGACGTGCCCCGCCTCTCGCGGGTGCTCGCCGTCGCGGAGGCCTTCGACGCGATGACGACCTCCAGGGTGCGGGCGACGCTCCCGATCGGGCGGGCGCGGGCGTTTCTCAAGGAGCAGCGAGGGGTGCAGTTCGACGCGGAATGCGTGGATGCCCTCCTCGAGGTCACGCGCCCTGCCGGAACGAGCTTCGAGATCTCGCGCACCTAGCACCCCACCCTCAGTCCCCGGCCACTCCCCCCGCGCGCGGCCGGAAGAGAACCGACGCCGCCACGGCAGCGGCCAGGATCCCGCACACGATCGACAGGGTCAGCCCCGTGGGGACGTCCACCCACCGGTCGACCAGCATTCTCAGACCGACGAGAACCAGCACCAGCGACAGGCCATGCCGCAGGAAGCGGAACTGCGTCATCATCGCGGCGAGGAGGAAGTACATGGCCCGAAGCCCCAGGATCGCCATCACGTTGCTCGTGTAGATGATGAACGGGTCCCGGGTGACGGCGAAGATCGCCGGGATCGAGTCGAGGGCGAAGACCAGGTCGGTGGTCTCCACGACGGCCAGGACGATCAGGAGCGGGGTCGCGTGCCAGCGTCCTCCCCGCCTCACCAGGAAGCGTGGGCCACGCTCCGCCGCGTCGACGGGGAGCAGCCGCTGGACGAGTCGTATCATGGGGTTGCGCTCCGGGTGCGGCGCCTCGTCCTTCTTGACCAGGAGTTGGACGCCGCTCCACAGCAGGAACGCCCCGAACAGGTACAGCACCCAGTGGAACATCGCCACCAGCGCGGCGCCAGCCACGATCAGCGTTCCGCGCATCAGAAGCGCGCCGAGGATCCCCCAATAGAGCACCCGGTGCTGGTGCTCCGCCGCCACGCGGAAGTACTGGAACACCACGACGAACACGAAGATGTTGTCGAAGGACAGAGCGCGCTCGATGACGTACCCGGTGAAGTACTCGAGCCCGGGCTGGTGACCGTACACGCGGACCACCAGCCATCCGAAGGCCAGGCCCACGGCGGTCCACACCACGTTCCAGAGCAGGGACTCCCGGAATCCCACGACGTGGGATTTCCGGTGGAGCACGCCGAGGTCCAGGGCAAGCAGCCCCAGGATCAGGAGGTTGAACAGCACCCACGCGGCGAGGCCGTGGCCGCCCAACAGGCTCATCGCTTCTCCACCCTCGGCGGGCGCGATGCTAGCACG
>JAIQFR010000158.1 GCA_020073205.1 Terriglobia bacterium | reverse complement strand
TTTCCTGGACGTCCCGCCGGTGGATTCGGATGCTCCCGCCGCCGATCTCCGTGCCGTTCAGCACGAGGTCGTAGGCCTGCGCGTGGACGGACCCGGGGTCGGACTCGAGTCGGTCGAGGTCTTCCCATCGCGGCGCCGTGAACGGGTGGTGGCAGGCGACGAAGCGCCCCTCCCCCGCCTCCCACTGAAGCAGCGGGAACCGCTCGACCCACAGCAGGTCCCAACGGTTCTCCGGCACGAGCCCCCTCTCGGCCGCGATCCTGAGTCTCAGGGTTCCCAGCACCCTGTTGCAGGCTTCACGCGTGTCCGCGACGAAGAGCGCGGCGTCTCCGGGCGACGCGCCGACCGCCGCGGCCACCGCGCGAGCCCTCTCGTCCCCCAGCGCCTTGAGCGCCGGCGACGCCACGCCGCCCGACGGCTCGAGCTTCACGGTCACGAGCCCCTTCGCACCGGCCTCCCGCGCCCAGGTGGTCCAGGTGTCCAGCGTCTTTCGCGAGGCGGAAGCCCCTCCGGGAACCGCGATGCCGCGCACGGCGCCTCCCGCCTTAAGCGCGGAGTCGAATACGACGAACCCGCTCCCCGGGGCGGCGATTCCCGCGTCGCGAAGCTCCAGGCCGAACCGCGTGTCCGGCCGGTCGCTCCCGAAGCGGTCCAGCGCCTCGGCATAGGGCATCCGCCGGAACGGGGGGGTGACCTCGACCCCGATCTCGCGGAACATCCGAACCATCAGCGGCTCGGCCACGGCGTAGATCGTCTCGGGCTCGGCGAACGAGAGCTCGAGGTCGATCTGGGTGAACTCGGGCTGGCGGTCCGCCCGGTTGTCCTCGTCGCGGAAGCACCGCGCGAACTGGTAGTAACGCTCGAACCCCGCGACCATCAACAGCTGCTTGAACAGCTGGGGAGATTGGGGCAGCGCGTAGAATCGGCCTCGGTGGATCCGACTGGGAACGAGATAGTCCCGCGCCCCCTCGGGCGTCGAGCGGGTGAGCATGGGCGTCTCGATCTCCACGAATCCGAGATCGTCCAGCACGCGGCGGGACGCGACCGCGAGCCGGTGCCTCAGGCGCAACGCGGCCTGGAGGCGGGGCCTTCTCAGATCCACGTACCGGTGCGTGAGCCGCACCTCCTCGTTCGCCTCGATCTCGTCGTCCACCGGGAACGGGACGGACAGGGCGCGGTTGTGGATCGTGAGCTCGGCGGCGCGGACCTCGACGCGGCCCGTGGGATGGTCGGCGTTCACCGCCTCGCGGGGAACCACCACCCCTCGCACGCCCAGGACGTCCTCCGCGTGGAGGTGCTGCGCGACGGAGTGGGCCTCGGGGACGCTGGAGGGGTCGAACACCACCTGCACGCGCCCCGTGGCGTCGCGGACCTCGACGAAGATGAGGTTCCCGAGATCCCGGCGGCGGTGCACCCAGCCGGTGAGAACGACCTCGCGCCGCGCCGCGGCGTCGGCCTCCGTCACCTCTCCACACCCCGCCGTTCGATGAAGGAGCGGCGGAACGTCATTCGCCATGCATCCCTCCCAGCCGGGCCAGGAGGCCCGGCTCGTCCACCGTGACCTGTTCGCCGGTGGCCAGATCCTTGAGTCCGTACCGGCCCCCCGCCAGCTCTCCTTCCCCGACGAACAGCGCGTGCCGGGCGCCCACGCGCTCCGCGCGCTTGAGCTGCGCCCCCATCGGCCTCTCCGCAAGGGACATGACGACGCTGAGGCCGGCGCCGCGGAGGCGCTGCGTCAGGGAGATCGACGCGCGCCAGGCCTCCTGGCCAAGGCAGACCAGAAGGAGATCCACGCCCATCGGCCGCCCGCGATCCGCGGGGAGGAGGAGGATCAGCCGCTCGATGCCGATGGCGAAGCCGAATCCCGGCACCGGCGGCCCGCCGATCTCCTCCACGAGCCCGTCGTAGCGACCGCCTCCGAGAATGGCGTTCTGGGCGCCCAGTCCTCGAGACACGACCTCGAAGACCGTGCGCTGGTAGTAGTCGAGTCCCCGGACGATCCGTGGGTCGACCCGGTAAGGGATCCGGTAGGCATCGAGAGCCGACCGCACCTCCTCGAAATGCGCGGAGCAGCCTTCGCAGAGGTGGTCGAGAGCGGACGGCGCATCCTCCAGCAGCTTGCGGTCCTCCTCCACCTTGCAGTCGAAGACGCGGAGGGGGTTCTCGGCGAGGCGCCGCCGGCAGTCCTCGCACAGCCGCTCCCGCCTCGTCGCCAGCCAGTCGAGGAGCGCCTCGCGGAACCGGGGACGGCACGTGGCATCGCCGATGGAGTTGAGCGTCAGCTCGCACTCACCGATCCCCAGTGCGCCGAGGAACGCCCAGAGCATCTCGATCGTCTCGGCATCCGCCAGGGGCTCGCCGGAGCCGAGCACCTCCGCGCCGATCTGGTGGAACTGTCGCTGTCGTCCCTTCTGCGGTCGCTCGTAGCGGAACATCGGTCCGATGTAGTAGTAGCGCTCGGGGAAGCCGGCGGCGACGGTCCGATGCAACGCGTGCTCCACGAACGCTCGGACCACGGGCGCGGTCGCCTCCGGTCGCAGGGTCACGCGCTCGTCACCGGCGAGGAACGAGTACATCTCCTTGCGGACGATGTCCGTGGACTCGCCCACCGACCTCGCGAACAGCTCGGTGGATTCGAGGACCGGCGTCCTGACCTCGTTGAAGCCGTAGCGCTCGAAGAGGCTGCGGGCGGTCCGCTCGACGAACTGCCACCGCCCGACCTCCTCGGGCAGGATGTCCCGCGTACCGCGAATGGCGTGGTAACGGCTCCTCATGCGCGCGGCGGTTCCTCCTTCGTCTTCCGTCCTCCACGCTGAATTCCGGATCTTCTAGCACATAAAGCCTGTAGGAGCAAACGGTTGCACGAGATCGGCGGCACCGGACCCAAGGCGCGAGGCGGTGGCCGGCGGGTCGTGGTGGCGGAATCCCGGTCGCCAAAGCGGATGCGGGCTACAATCGGCGCCTCGCGCGGAGCGGCTCCGCGGGGAGGCCCGACGATGAGAGGCGGTGCGCGATGGCGCGGGTGGCGAATCGCTGCGGCCTGTCTCTACGTCTCGGTCGCGATGGCTCAGACGCTCCCTCCGACCCCGGAAACCCCCAACGACTACCCCACCGCCCTGCCGCCCCGGAAGGGGCCGGCCCCCCCGACCATGATCTTCAAGCTCCTCGTCGAGGTGCCATTGCCGGCGACCCCCACCGGCCGCGCCCTGACCCTCGACCAGGGGTGGCTCGGCGTCCCCGTCGACGGAGGGACGGCGCGGGTCGATCTCTCGGAGCCGGCGGCGGCGATCCTCGCGGACGAAGCGCCCGCCGGAGGGGAGGCCCCCTCCGGCTGGGTGCTCTCGCCGGACGGTCGCCACCGCGTGCGCACGCTCCCCGCCGGACAGGTGGAGTGCGAGAAGCTGGGGGCGATGCGGCGGCGATGGAAGACCACTTGGAGCCTGAGGGTTCCCGGCGCGACCCTCGCTCCGGCGATCCTCTCCGCACAGCGGGTCATCTTCGGCTCCGCGGACAACCAGGTTTACTGCGTGCGCCGGAAGAACGGGCACCGGCTGTGGGCCGCGGACCTCGAGGACCGGATCTCGAGTCCTCTGGCGGCTTGGCGCGGGGTCGTCATGCCGGCGCCACCGCCCAAGGGCAAGTCCACTCCGGTAAACGTCGAGATGGTGCTGGTCGTCCCGGACGGCGGAGCCTCTCTCATCGGCCTCGACGTCTACGATGGAAGCCGACTCGCGACATTCGAGGTGCCGTCGGACAAGGGGATGCTCGCCACCGCGCCCCTGGTCCTCCCCGACGGGCGCATCGCGGTGGCGCGCAAGGGCTACGCCTCGGGCGGCGCTGCGCTCCTCTTGGTGCAGCCCGTGGTCTCGGAGGCGGCCACCAAAACAGGACCGAAATGATCTATGATGATCGGCGCCAGCGCGGGGACGCCGAGCCGCCTTCGCCGGACCGACGCCGCGCCAGGAGTCCGTCGTGGGCCGCAACACCGAATCGCTCGCCCTGAGAGGTCTCGACCGCAACGCGCTGCTCGGCGTCCACCGCACGATGCTGCTCTCTCGCAAGGTCGACGAGAAGGAGATTCAGCTCAAGCGCCAGAACCGGACCTACTTCCAGATCAACGGCGTCGGCCACGAGGCCGTCGGCGCGGCGGTCGGCCTCGTGTTCCGACCGGGCAGCGATTGGTTCTTCTTTTACTACCGCGACCGCGCCGCCTGCCTTTCGCTCGGCATGAGCCCGCGCGACATGTTCCTCCAGGCGGTGGGCTCCGCCGATTGCCCGCAGACCGGCGGGCGCCAGATGCCCTCGCACTTCTCCTCGATGCCGCTCCACGTCGCGAGCGTCTCCTCGCCCACGGGCACGCAGTTCCTCCAGGCGGTGGGGTGCGCCGAGGCCGGACGCTACGCCGCGGCGCGAGGGCGACCGCTCGGCGTTCCGTTCGCCGAGGACGAGGTGGTGCTGGTCAGCGCGGGAGACGGCACGACCAGCGAGGGCGAGTTCTGGGAGGCCCTCTCGACGGCGAGCAACCTGAAGCTCCCCGTGGTGTTCCTGATCGAGGACAACGGTTACGCGATCTCCGTCCCGGTGGAGGTCAACACGCCCGGCGGGAGCATCAGCCGTCTCGTCGCGAGCTTTCCCGACCTCCTGATCCGCGAGGTGGACGGCTGCGACCCGCTGGCCTCGTACGACGCCCTCCGCGCCGCCGCCGAGCATTGCCGCGCCCGTCGCGGCCCCGCCCTCGTCCACGCGCACGTGATCCGGCCGCTGAGCCACTCCCTCTCCGACGACGAGACGCTCTACCGACTTCCCGAGGAGCGGGAGACGGAGGCGAGGCGCGATCCGATCCCCGCGTTCGCCGACCTTCTCCTGACCGAGGCCATCGTGGGCGACGGCGTCCTCGAGGCGATCGAGGCCCAGGTCGTGGACGAGGTCGGCGCCGCCGCGGATTCTGTCCTGGAAGCGACCCGGCCCGAGGCCGCGTCGGCGCTTCGGCACGTGTATTCCCATGAGGTGGACCCGACCTCGGAGGCCTTCGCCACGGGGCCGACGCTCGAGGGGAACCCGACCACGATGGTCGATCTCATCAACCGGTGCCTCCGGGACGAGATGCGACGGGATCCGCGGATCGTCGTGTTCGGCGAGGACGTCGCCGACGTATCGCGGGACGCGGCGCTCCTGAAGGTCAAGGGGAAGGGGGGGGTGTTCAAGGTCACCTGGGGACTCCAGCGCGAGTTCGGGTCGGATCGCGTCTTCAACGCTCCCCTGGCCGAGGCGAATATCGTCGGGCGCGCGATCGGGATGGCACTGCGCGGCTTGAAGCCCGTCGTGGAGATCCAGTTCTTCGACTACATCTGGCCGGCCTACATGCAGATCCGCGACGAGCTGGCCACGATGCGGTGGCGGTCCAACGGGAGCTTCAAGGCACCCGTCGTCATCCGCGTGGCTTATGGCGGGTACATCCGCGGGGGCTCGACCTATCACAGCCAGTCAGGCGCGGCGCTGTTCACCGCCAACCCGGGGCTCAGGGTGGTCTGTCCCTCGAACGCCCTCGACGCCAACGGTCTCCTGCGCACCGCCATCCGCTGCGACGACCCGGTGCTGTTCCTCGAGCACAAGCACCTCTACCGTCAGACTTACAACAAGTCGCCGTACCCCGGTCCGGAGTTCATGGTGCCGCTCGGACGCGCCTCCGTCGCGCGCGAGGGGACGGGCCTCACGGTGATCACCTACGGGGCCACGGTGCAGCGCGCCCTCACCGCCGCGCGCCAAGCGGAGGAGGCCGGCGTGTCCGCCGAGATCCTCGACCTCCGGTCGCTCTCGCCGGTCGATTGGGAGACGATCGCCGCGTCGGTCCGCAGGACGAGCAAGGCCTTGGTCCTGACCGAGGACTCCCTCTCCTGGGGGTACGGCGCCGAAATCGCCGCGAGGATCGGCGAGGATCTGTACGCAGATCTCGACGCGCCGGTGCGGCGCCTCGCCGCCACCGACACGTTCGTGGCCTATGCGCCCGAGCTCGAGGACTTCATCCTTCCTCAGGTCGACGACATCCTGGAGGCGATCCGCGATCTCGCCGCCTGGTGAGATGAAGCACTTCCACAACTCTCGCGCCCGCGCCTTCTCCCCAGGCGTCCTGGACCGAGAAGGAGCCGAGTCCGCCCTGAGGGAGATCGTCTCGTGGCCCGGCTACGCGCCGACCCCCCTTCTCGAGATGCCCGCCCTCGCCTCGGCCCTCGGAATCGGCCGGTTGTTCTACAAGGACGAGTCCGCGCGGTTCGGCCTCGGCAGCTTCAAGGCGCTGGGCGGCGCCTACGGGGTGCTGAGAGCGGTCGCGCGCGAGGTGCGCCGCATCACCGGGGACGGGGAGGTCCAGGGCTCGGAGCTCATGGCGGGCGCGCGGAGGGACCTCGTCGCGACGCTCGCAGTCGCGACCGCCACCGACGGGAACCACGGGAGATCGGTGGCCTGGGGCGCGAGTCGCTTGGGTTGCCGCGCGTTCGTCTTCGTTCCGGCCGCCGTCAGCGGCGCCCGGCGCGAGGCGATCGCGAGGCTCGGCGCGCGCGTCGAGATGGTCGCGGGGGACTACGACCAGGCGGTCCGCCGGTGCGCGGCGGAGGCGGCGGCGAACGGCTGGATCGTCGTTTCCGACACCACCTACGAGGGGAATCTCGAGACCCCTCGGGACGTGATGCAGGGATATCGGGTCATGCTCGCCGAGGTTCTCGCTCAGCTCCCCGCCGGAGCGCGTCTCACCCACGCGTTCGTCCAAGGGGGCGTGGGCGCGCTGGCGGCGGCGGTGGCGGAGCACCTGGGCCAGGAGCTCGGCTCGCGCCGGCCGCGCTTGATCTTGGTCGAGCCCGACGCGGCGGATTGCCTCTTCCGCTCGGCATGCGCGGGCCGCCCGAGCCGCGCGGGAGGGGATCTTGGAACGGTGATGGGGGGCCTCGCGTGCGG
>JAIQFR010000157.1 GCA_020073205.1 Terriglobia bacterium | reverse complement strand
ATCGGATCCGGCGGCCTCCCGGCCCCGGCGGGCGCGGCCCCGCCGGCGGCGCCGGCGAGGCCCGCGATGCGCGCTCCCTCGGCACTCCGACCTTCCGTGAAGCCACGGTCGGCGGCGTTGATCTTGGCGAGGAGCGCGTCCGCCGCGGGATACGACCCGGCAACGCGCCGGCCCGAAGAACGCTCGATCGCTTCGTAGCGGGCCCGCGGGGTGGTCGACCGCAGCTCCGGATGCTCGGCCTGCTGGGCCTCGAGGGCCGCGAGCGACGGCACCGGCGCCGGCCTCTCCTTCCGGCGCACGACGTTCTCGTTCTCGAAGCCGATGCGAAGGCCCATCACGAGGTAGTCGAACGCCACGTCCGGATCTCCCGGGTCGCCCTTGACGACGATCTCCGTGGTCGACTTCTCCGCGACGTAGAGATGCGCGGAGGCGCCCACCGGCGTGAGGTGGACGGTCAGCCCGAGCTCGGGGTTCGTCACCCAGCGGTACGTCTCGCCCAGCGCGACCCGTGCCTCGCCGTCGACCAGCTTCGCGCTGCCGCGCGTGTAGGTTCCCACTTCGTCACCCTCGAGGGCCGAGTACTCGATGATGCGGTCGCTCTGCTCGGGATGATTCTGGACGAAGTTCTTGGCGCCGGGGCCGCTGATGGTGGCGCCGGCAGACGAGCTGACGTAGGCCCAAGCCCCCGAGACCCCGTTCTCGAAGTACCCCCCGAGGGTCACGCCGTGCCCCCAGACTCCTTCTCCACCCGTGGAACCGTCGACGATCGCAAAGTCCCCGTAGTCGCCACGATTGTCCGAGAAGTATCCGCCTCGGACGACGCCGTGAGCCGCGATGCCGGCGCCGTCGGGAGCGTCCCCGACGAAGGCGTAGTCGGCTCCCGGGATGTCCCAGAACTGGCCACCGAGGTACTCCCCCGCCCCGTAGACCCCGGTCGAGCCGGTGCCGCCGTTGGCGTAGGAGTACACCCCGTAATGGGAGCAGCCGTCGGTGTAGAGGCCGTACCCGTTCGACGGGGCCCGGCAGAGGGAGGTCAAGGCGGAGTAGTTGGGATCGGTGCTGAAGATCTCGAACGAGCCATACTTGACCTGGACCGCGGAGGAGAGATTGACGAAGTTGCCCGCCGGCTGTCCGTCGAGCTCCGTGGCCGTCACCGCGGTGTCCGCGCTCACCGCGTTCACCGCGTTCGTCGAGTTCAGAGCGTAGGGCGCCGACACGAGCTGGGTACGCGGAGAGAGCGTCTCGGCGCCGACCCGGACCTCGAGCCATACCGAGGCGTAGTCGCGGAACACCGCATCCAGCGACGTGTAGCTGCCGGGTCCGCTGCCGTCGGCGACCGTGCCGCTTCCGAGCTGGACCGTGAAGAGCCCTCCGCTGACGGCCACCGCGTTGGCGCTCGACGCGCTGTGCGTGTCGGTCAGGATCTGGATGCCCGCTGTCGCCGCGTCGTAGAACGCGAACACCATGTCGAAGTTGCCGCTCAGTGGGTTGTTGTTGTTGTCCCGGAGAACGCCCTGGTAGCTCACGAGAGGCGGCGGGGTCGCGGCGTAGACCGGGAGCAGCGAGAAGGAGAGAAGCGTCACGCGAAGGGCGGCGAAGAAGGTGGTTCTCATCGTTCGGTCCTCCTGTTGTGCCGGCAGCAGAACGCGAACGAGCCGTCTTGTCCGAAGGAAACAGGCCGCTCCGCCGTTCTCTCCCCTGCACGCCCGTTTGGACGAGAAACGGGCGCCTGGACCGTCGGGCCGTCCTTCCCGACCTGTGACTTATGCCAAGGTCGAGGAGGCCGAGGATCGAGACGGGAGGCCGGGCGGGACCTTCAGTGCCTGGCCGGTTGAGCCGCTCGAATCCGGGCTTCAAGGCGGAGGGCTTCGTCGCGCTTGCCGGCCCTTTCGAGGACCTCGGCCCAGGCGGCCAGGACGGCCAGGACGTGGGGGTGCGACTCGCCCTGAACCGCGCTCTGGGCCTTGACGGCCTCTTCGTAGAGGGCGGCGGCGGCCTCGGGACGTCCTTCCGCGGCGAGGAGCTGCGCCTCGGCCGCCATGCACTCGGCATACGAGACGCTGGCCTTGCCGTCGGTCTTCTCCCGGAGCGCGACGGCGCGGTCGAGGGTCCGGCGCGCCTCGCCGAGCCGGCGCTGCTGCGTCTCGAGTTGGCCGAGGCTCAGAAGGGCGTACCCGAGCCGGCTGTCGCCGTTTCCGGGCTGCGCCTGGCTCGTCCGGATGATGCGGTCGAAGATCGGCTCCGCCTCCCGCCCCGCGCCAGAGGCCGCGAGGGAGTCCCCGACGCACTGGAGGGCGTCCATCATGTCCAGGTTGTCGTCGCCGTACGCCTTGCGGAAGATCTCCGCCGCGCGCCGGCAGAGCGGAATCGCCTTCCGCGGCTCTTTCAGCTCGAGGTCTGAGGCGCCGAGATTCTCGAGCGACTGCGCCACGTCCGGATGATCCGGGCCGAAGACTCGCTCGCGCAGCGCCAGGCATCGCGCGTGCACCTTGCGGGATTCCTCGAAGGCGCCCATGTCGTACAGCAAGGTGCCGAGGTTGTTGAGCCACGTGATGGCGTGAGGATGGTCCTCGCCGATCGTCTTCGGAGCGATGGCGAGGGCGCGTTCGTAGTAGGCGCGGGCGCTCGCGAGGTCGCCCAGGGACTGGCGCACGATGGCGAGGCTGTTCAGGCTCCGCGCGACCTCGACGCTCTCCGGGCCGAAGGCCTTTTGCCGCACCTCAAGCGCGCGCTCGAAGTACACGACGGCCTGGGCGTGATCCCCGCTCTTGTCGAGGATCGACGCCAGCGTGTGCAGCGTGTTCGCGTAGACGTGATCGTCCCTTGCCGGCATCGCCTCCTGGATTGCCAGCGCTTCGCGGGCCGGCGGACGCGCCTTGCCGAACTCGTTCCGGAGATAGTAGAGCCACGCGAGCTGGTCGAGGAGCGCGGCCAGCCCTGCCTTGTCGTCCGGGAGCGCCGACCGCCGCACCGTCAGCGCCTCCTCGAAGAGTCGCTCCGCCGGCTCGAACTCCCCGAGATTCTGGTAGACGCCCGCCAGGACGCCGAGCAGCCGCGCCCGCACGGCCGGCTGGGATGCCAGGTCCCTGTCGATGCGCGCGGCGCCGCGGTCCAGGATCTCGCGCGCCGTCGGCCTGGCGCCGCGCGACACCCCCGGATCGGACACGCGGAAGAGGCCGCGCATGAAGTCGGAGACCTGCCGGGCGGCCTCCGCTTCCTGGCGCGCGACCGCCTCGGCTCGCCGGGCGCGCACGAGCGCGAGCGACGTGCCGATGGTGCCGGCGACGACGGAGAGCGCGATCAGGGCGGCGGCCGCCGTGCCGAGCCGGTGCCTCCGCACGAACTTCCTCGCGCGATACGCGAGGCTCGGCGGACCCGCGCTGACCGGCAGGTTCCGAAGGTGGCGCTCGAGGTCCTCGGCCAGCTCCGAGGGCGAGGCATAGCGCCGGGCACGGTCCTTGTCCAGCGCTTTCATGGTGATCCAGTCCAAGTCGCCGCGGAGCAGCCCCGCCAGGCGTCCGGGCTCCGTCCTCCGGTTCTTCGCCGACTCCAGCGTCGCGGGCCCCGGCCCGGTCGCGCGTTCGCTCGGGCGTGGCGGATCGACTTCGCGGATCAGGCGGCGAATCTCGTCGAACGCGGCGCCGCGCAGCGTCGCGGAGTCGAGGGGCAGCGCGCCGACGAGCAGCTCGTAGAGGATCACCCCGAGCGAATACACATCGGTGCGCGTGTCGACGTCGAGGCTCGAGACCCCCGCCTGCTCCGGGCTCATGTACTCGGGCGTGCCGATCATGGCGCCCAGCTCGGTCAGGAGCGACCTGTCCGTGAGGCGCAGGGCGGCCGCCTTGGCGATGCCGAAGTCGATGATCCGCGGCAGCGGCTTGTCCTCGCGCGTCTCGACCAGGATGTTCGACGGCTTCAGATCGCGATGGATGATCCCCTTCTGATGGGCGTGCTGGACGCCGTCACAGACCTCGACGAACAGCGCGATGCGCTCGGCAGGGGTGAGCTGCTGACGGTCGCAATAGGCATTGATCGGCTCCCCCGGGACGTACTCCATGACGAAGTACGGCCGGCCGGAAGGCGTCTCGCCCGCGTCGAAGACCTTGGCGACCGCGGGATGCTCCATCACCGCGAGCGCCTGCCGCTCGGCCTCGAACCGCGCGATCACCTCGCGGGTGTCCATGCCGGCCTTGACGAGCTTCAGCGCGACGCGGCGCCGGACCGGCGCGACCTGCTCGGCGAGCCACACCTCGCCCATGCCCCCTTCTCCGATCAGCCGGAGGAGACGGTACGGGCCGATCGTCCTGCTGCCGACCGAGCCCTCCGCGTCGCCCGTTGGGTCCGCCGCGCTTCCTTCGTGCGTCGGCGAGCCGGCATGCTCGACCGCACGGGCGACCGCGGGGGACCCGAGGAACTCGGCGGCCGCCGCCGCGGCGTCCGCGTCGAGCAGCCGAAGCAGCTTCGCGTGCCCCGTGGGGTCGCGCCCGCGAAGCGCCTCGAGCCAAGACCCGCGGTCCACCTCCGAGAGCTGCGTCAGCTCGTCGAACAGCGCCGAGACGGCGGCCCAGCTCGCAGGGTCGAAGCCGTCAGTCACGACGCCGGCTCGCTCGAGCGCCTCGAATGAGGAACGCCCGCGCCTTCTGCCTCTGGCGCTCGATCATGCGGAGGAAGCCGTCGTGCACCTCGGCGCTCGTGTCCAGGACGGCGCCGCGGCCGCCTTCCGTCAGGCGTGCCCACGCCAGTTGCCGCAGCTCCGCGTACCGACTTGAGTGGAGCTGCTCCATCGCGCTCCGATCGCCCCCGGCGGCTGCTCGGATGACTTCCGTGATGTCGCCCATCCGGCCATCCTCTGCGGACGCCCTCCTTCGTTCTAGCCGCCTTCATTCTAAGGCCTGCGGGCGCACGGCTCGACCCCATGGGCCCCGGCCCGAGGCGGTGCGGCAGGTCCCGGGGCGCGACGCGTGTCTGCACGTTCAACCTCGGTCGGCCACGGGCATCACCATCACCGGATGCTCGACCGGCTTCTCGCCCGGCGAATCCGGGGGAACGACTTTTTTCACCAACCCGACGATCGCGTGCGAAAGCGGGGACGGCATCATCGGGTCCTGCGCGGTGCTCCACATCCGAAAAGTGACCGTGTCGGGAACGGCAGGGGCGTCTTCTGCGATCCTCCCTGCGGCGAGGCGATGGAGTTCACGAACTCGCTCATCGCGGGAAGCGCCAGGGACTGCGTGGGGCGAGGCTACTTCCTACCGCCGGGAGATGCGTCGCTCGACAGCGACGGCTCCTGCGCCGCCATCGGTTTCGAGCCGGGTGTCGCGACCGCGAGTCTTGCCGCGATCGGTATCGGCGGCCTCGCCGCCAACGGCGGTCCGACCCAGACGGAGGAGATCTCCCCGACGAGCGTCGACGCCCGGACATGTCTCGGCTTTCGTGGAGCTCACGGCCCCTTGAGGAGGTCCGTATGGTTCTTCTTGAGCCACGTGACGACGTCGTCACGGAGTATGACGGCCAACGCGCGCATCGCTTCCGCGTCGGCATCGGAAACGAGGCCGATACGCTCGTAGCCGGTGACGTTACGCTTCTTCCGGAAGGCGTCGAACGTGTTGGCAGTCTGCACATCGATGCGCAGCGTTTCACGCAGCGACTGGATCACACGATAGTGGTGTTGGTCCCGCGAGGCCCGATAGCCAGCTGCCGCCAGCGCCGCCGTCGCGGCCTGTAACGCCGCGTTGTAGGCGATGTTCATCCGCCAATCAGGGCTCAGGCCTTCGGCCTCGCTATCGGCGAGATCGCGCTCCACGACCGCGAGCAGGTCGCGAACTTCGTTTCCGCTCGTGCGGTGTGCCGTCAGCCAGCCGTTCCGCTCCCAGTCCGCCAAGCTCATCCGAACCTCCGATGACGAACACGTGAGGTTCTCCGAGGACGCTCGTCAAGAAGTGGTGGCCGCCGCGGATTTTCGCGCTGAATTCATCCGACGGGTAAACCGTCGGGTTGACGTCCCGCCCAAGCCGCCCTTGCGCCTCCGTCAGGGCGGCGGCGACCGCCGCGAACGGCGCATCCCCGACGACGAGCAGGTCGATGTCGCTATCGCTGCGCAGTTCCCCGCGGGCTGCGGACCCAAAGATGAATGCGGTGGCGATGCGGTCGGCGAGCGGCGCCAGCGCCTCGCGCAGTACATCGACGGCTCCCGCGGTTTTCAGGAATAGCGACCGCAGCTCGGGAAAGATCGGCGACTCGCGATTCGCCTGGAAATAGACCTGTCGCCCTTCCACCGTCCGTCGGATGATGCCCGCGCTCGTGAGTGCGTTCAGTTCGCGCTGTACGGCGCCCTGTGCCGCGCCCGTTTGCCGAACGATCTGGCGCAGGTAGAACGCTTCGTCCGGGTGCCCGAGCAGCCAACCCAAGACGCGGCGGCGCGTCTGGCCGAACAGCACTGCCGCGGGCTCTCGCTGCTCTCGAGGCGAACGTGACGTCGTACTCATATCGGGTTCAATCGTACGCACTTCGAGTACGATGATCAAGGTCGAGGGGCCAAGCGCTGGCGACAGCGCACGACGCACATTGACCAACTATATTGAAGTCAATTACTTAGCTGGTGGAGGCGATGGGAGTCGAACCCGTTCCAGGGCTCACGAAAAGGGACGATGGCGCGGGACTTTCGCTGAAATCGGCCGACAGTGTTCTGCGTTCTTCCGATTTCGAGTCCCCCGGAGTCCCCTGCTGTCCCCTGGAGTCCACCACAGTCTTGGAGACATTTTGGAGACAGGTTATGGAAGGAGCCAAGTCTTCTTCGTATGTCCGCATACCGGAAGAACGAATCCCGTTATTAATCCTGTTTTTCCAGGGAAGAGGTTGGCCAATGTCAGAGCGAAGAAGGCATGGGCGTTCCCATGATCCAAAACCAAGAAGCGGCCCCGAAAAGATCAACCCTCGGAGGCCTCGTACAAAAGCATTTTGATGTGAAAAGGTGGTGGAAGACGCTATTCGGACAGGGCGAATGA
>JAIQFR010000156.1 GCA_020073205.1 Terriglobia bacterium | reverse complement strand
GCCTCCCGCTCAGTCGAGGTATCGCCCGACGAGCGGCCGCAGCCGATCCCTCGCCTCGGCGGGAATCGCGTCGCGGCGGGTGATGATCGCGCGCTCGAGGGCCCGGCCGCAGCCGCAGGCGAGCCGCTCGACGGGCAGCTCGATCGCGGCCCGCCTCAGGATCGCCGCGGCGAGCCGGGCGTTCGCGCGGAGGTTCTCGAGAACGGCGCCGATCGACACGTCCTCCTCCTCCTCGTGCCAGCAGTCGAAATCGGTGACGAGGGCGAGGGTGGCGTAGCAGATCTCCGCCTCCCGGGACAGCTTCGCTTCCTGGAGATTCGTCATCCCGATCACCTCGACTCCCCAGGAGCGGTACAGCCTCGACTCCGCGCGGGTCGAGAACGCGGGGCCCTCCATGCAGAGGTACGCCCCGCCGTCGTGCGCCGTCGCCCCCTCGCGCCGCGCGGCGTCGAGCAGCACGCCGCGCGCTTCCGGGCAGACCGGGTCGGCGAACGCCACGTGCGCGACGATCCCGCTCCCGAAGAACGTCGAGGCGCGCCCGCGGGTCCGGTCCACGAACTGGTCCGGAAGCACCACGTCACGAGGCCGGATCGTTTCCTTCATGGAGCCGACGGCCGATGCCGACAGGATCCGCTCGACACCCATGAGCTTGAACCCGTACACGTTCGCCCGGTAGTTGATCTCCGAGGGGAGGAGGTGGTGATCCCGACCGTGGCGGGCGAGAAAGGCGACCTCGCGGCCGTCGATCGTCCCCAGCCGAAACGCGTCCGACGGCGGCCCGAACGGCGTGTCGAGCCGGACGTCCTCGGACCCGTCGAGACCCGCCAGGTCGTAGAGCCCGCTCCCGCCGAGGATGCCGATGCGGGCGCGCCGCGCCCCGCTCACCGTCCTCCCTCCGGCGCGCCGCCCGTCATCTCCCGGACGCAGCGCGCAAGCTCGTCCGCGCTGCCGGCCTTTCGGGTCTCGCCCTTGAAGGACACCGTCGCGGATGCCTTGGCCGCCCCGACATTGCCCGTGGCCACGACGCACCAGAGGTTCGGGAGGCCGTTCGCCGCCCGGCGCAACGCAAGCGTGTCGCGACCGTCCGGTCGGCCGTCGATGCGGATCGTGACGGGCGGTCGGACCGACTCCTCGATGGCGAGCGCGGCGGAGGTCGCCTGGACGCCGAACGGGACCAGGTCCCCTCCGAACGTTGCCAGGATCGACGCCGCCTGCTCACGATAATCGTCCCCTTCTCCCAGCGCGGCGAGGCGGAGAAGCACCCGGGCGAGCAGGACGTTCTCGCGGAGAGGCCACCGCGCGTTTCCCAGGATCCCCTGCGGGCGGGCTTCCGGGACCATGTCCCTGAGGGCGGTTTCGCCGGGGGACAGCATGTTCCGCATGCAGAACTGGACGATGTCCCGCACCGCGTCCAGGTATCGGCGCTCCCCCGTCGTCTCGAAGGCGTCGGCCAGGCCGAACGCGGTCTCCGCCTGATCCGCGAGATCGCGTCTGCCGTCCGGACTCGGCTCGAGGACGTGGCTGACCCCGCGCCCCTTCTCGAACCCCCGGGACAGCACGAAGTCCACCGCGTCCCGACCCGCCTTCTCCAGCGCCGCGTCCCCGAGAAGCGTTCCGGTCCGGAGGAGGGCCGCACCCGCGAGGGCGTTCGTCCCCGAGATCACCAGCCGGTCCAGGGGAGGCGGCTTCTTCCCGTCGTCCTTCGCGTCCCAGTAAGCCCCACCGTCCTTCGAGCGCGGGTCCGCCATCTGCGCGAGGTAATACCCTCCGCCCGGTCGAGCGAGGACCGTCGTCAGGAAGCGCGCGGTGGCGCGGAGGGCGGCGCGCAGGTCCTCCGAATCGGTCCTCCGGTCAAGAAGCGTAAGCTCGCGGAGGAGCTGGGCGTTCGTCTCCAGCATCTTCTCGAACTGGACGCCCCCCCACGCCGGGGTCATGGCGAGCCGATGAACCCCACCGTCGCGACGGTCGTACAGCGGGCTCGCCAGGAGCTTCGTCAGCATGAGGCTCGCCGGCTCCTCGAGGCCGGCCTCGCCTCGCGCGGCCAGGATCGCAGCGTACTCCGTCAGGCCCGGCACGAGGAATCTCGCTCCCCCGCCGAAACCTCCATCCGTGCGGTCCGCGCTCCCGACGAGCCACCGCTCGAGCGCGCTCGACGCCTCGAGCCCGACGGACCCGGTCTTCGGCTTGTTCTGCCCCTCGAGCTCCACCCACCTGGCCCCTTTGTCCTTGAGGGGCTGCGCATCGCGGAGGTAGTACGTGCGCGCCTCCCGGAGCAGGAATTTCATGGTCGGGGGATCCACGAGGCCGGCGGTGATCGGGGCCGCGACGCCGCGCGGATTGGCCTTGCTGATCATGGGCTTCCCATCGGGGAGCAGGAACGCGATCACGGGCCACGTGCCGGTCTGGTACCGCTGCTGGATGTCCGGCCTCCGATCGGCGTCCACGACGATCAGGACGTACCCCTCGTTGATCGCGCGGACGACCTCCGGGTCCTTCAGCGTCTCCGTGAACAGCCGCTGGGACGGACGGCTCCACGGAGCGTGGAGCACCAGGAGCACGGGACGATCGAACATCGCCGCCTTCTGGAACGTCGGGCCGATCCAGGGGAGCCAGTAGAGGTGCCCGTCGACCACTTCTTCCGGCGGCCAGCCGCGGAACGCTTCCTGCGCCGGGAGCGAAAGATCCACGCCCTTGAGGAAGAAGGGGACGGTCGCGGGGGCGATGGGATTCTCCCCCGCGGGAGCCGGCGACTCCTGGGCTCGCACACCCGCGGACATGGCGGCCCCGACGGCCAGCGCCCACGCCGCCACCCTTAGCCGTCCGCGACGCCTCGCCGGCGGGAATCCCCTCCGACGTCCGGTGCGGCGGGGCTCGGTGCTCAATCCATCCTCCGGGGATTCAACGAATTCGACGAAAGACGATTATCCGAGTGCGGCCGAGACCTGTCAAGGAACGCGCGGCACGGCGAGCCCTGGGCATGCAGGAGATGAGCTTGCTTCTACGTGGGGCCGACGTACGTTTGTGTGCGAAGCACCCGGAAGGGCGCACGCATTCTGGAATGAAAACGATATGCTCTTGAGAAGGGACCTCTACGATCGATTCTCGCCCTGGCTGCTCGTCCTCGCCTCGGCGGGCTCCGTCGCGATCGCGCGTCCCACGACGGCCGGCGCCCTCGCGGAAGCGCTCCCTCTGACCCTCGCGCTCGCGATGGTCGCGGCGCTCGCCGCGCGCATCGCGTCCCTCGACGGCAACGGGCGGCCCGTCCGCCTCGCGCTGTCGTTCGTTCTCGCCGCGTTCGACGTGCTCCCCGCTCCGTGCGCGCTCGTCGTGCTGTTCGCGGCTCTCGGCGGCGGAGCGGGAGGCGGTGTCGCGGGCCCGTCGCGGCGGGGACTCCGCTCGGCCGCGGCCGTCTCCGCGGGGATGGCCCTCGCGGTGCTCGCGCTCCCGGGCGACGCCCGGCAAGCCGCGCCGTCCTCCGTCGCGGCGCTGGCCTACCTCCTCGCTCTGTTCGCCCTGGCGCAGCTCGCCGCCTTTCTCGTCGCGGCGCTCCTCCGCGGGAGCATCGGGCAAGGCGGGGTCGAGCGCTCGCTCCGGCGGGTCCTCCTCGAGACCGTCGACGTGCCGCTGGCCTGGTGCCTCGCCGCGCTCCTTCCCGAGCGTGCGTTCCCGCTGGCGCTCTCGCTAGCCTCCGTCGTCCTCTTCGGCGAGATCGCGATGAAGGCCTTGGATCGCGCGCTCGCGGACCTCAGGGGCACCAACGACGTCCTCGCCGCGCGATTGACCGAGCTGGCGACGCTGCACGCCATCGGGCGCGAGATGCTGTCGTCGCTCGATCCCGCGCGGGTGTTCTCGGTGGTGGAGCGCGAGTGTCCCAAGATCCTCGACCTCGATGCGCTCGCCGTCGCCCTCGTCGATCCGGACACCGGCGAGATCCACGTCGCCCACCGCTGGGCGCGGAGCGGGCCGTCGGGCGCCGCCGTGTCCACCGCTCCGGACGGGCTCTTAAGCTGGGTCGTCCTCGAGAAGAGGCCGGTCCGGGTGGACGACCTCCACGAGACGCCGGGTTCGCTTCCCTTCCGGACCGACGGGATCCCCCCCGAGGCCCGGTCGGCGCTCGCGGTGCCGCTCGTGGTCGAGGAGCGGGTCGTCGGCGTGCTGTCGGTGAGGAGCTCCCGCGCGGGCGCCTACGACGAGCACCAGCTCTCCGTCCTGACGACCATCGCCCAGCAGGCCGCGGTCGCCATCGAGAACGCGCGCCACTACGAGATGGCCACCGTGGATTCCCTGACGCGCCTCTTCCTCCGCGACTACTTCCACCGGCGCCTCGAGGAGGAGCACAACCGCGCGCGGCGGTACGGCGGCTGCTTCGCGGTGCTCATGCTGGACCTGGACGGCTTCAAGGAGATCAACGACCGGCACGGGCACCTGCACGGCGACCGCTACCTGCGCGCGATCGGCCTCACCATCCGCTCGCGCCTGCGCGCCGCGGATCTCGCGTGCCGGTACGGCGGGGACGAGTTCTGCCTCCTCCTTCCCGAGACGGATCTCGACGGGGCCAGCACCATCGCGGAGCGTCTGCGGAAGGCGGTCTCCCGTCTCGTCGTCGAGGCGGACGGGGCGACGCTCCGGACCACGGCGAGCATCGGGGTGGCGGCGTTCCCGCAGCACGACTCCGGCGACCTTCGAGGCCTCCTCCTCAGGGCCGACCAGGCGCTCTACCAGGCCAAGCGCGCAGGACGCGATCGCGTGGTGCCGTTCGCCGCCTGACGATCAGCCCAGCACGTCGCGGACGGACCGACCGGTCCGCTTGCGGAAGCGGTCGGCCAGCGACGGCAGGTCCCCGCTCGGACGGTCGAGGAGCACCCGCTCCACCCGTTGCATCGGGAAGAACAGCAGCGACGGGCCCACCGCGGTGGAAGAACCGCGCTCCACCTGCACGACCCAGTCATCGAACGACGCGAGGTCGACCCCCTCGATCGTGATGCCGGTCGTGTCGAGCCCCCGGAGCACCCCCCAGAGCTTCTCCTGCGGGTCCCTGAGGTAGAGGAGCACCGGCTGGCCCGGCCCGAGCCTCGCGGGCTCCGCCGGGCGCGAGGCGGAGGCGACCTCGACGAGAACCCCGCCGCACGACCTCGGGTGGAGGAACGCCACCTCCCGACCGCCGGCACCGGGGCGCGCGCCCCCACCGAGCACTTCCGCGCCGCCGCGCACCGCGCCCTTGACGGCCGCGTCGAGATCGTCCGCCTCGAGGGTCAGGTGGTGGATCCCCTCGCCCCTCCTATCCAGATGGCGGCCGATCGGCGAGTCCTCGCGGAGCGGCTCGATCAGCTCCAGACGGGCTTCGCCGGCGCGGAGGAACGCCACGCGAACCCCCTCGCTCTCGATCGTCTCGATCCCCTCCACCTCGAGCCCGAGCGCCCCGCTCCAGAACCGCAGCCGGTCTTCGAGGCTCCGGACCGCGATCCCGACGTGATCGAGCCTGAGGCTCATCGCACCTCCACCCGCGAGAGGATCCGCTCCACCGCGGTGTACGGGTCGGTCCGGCGCTCCGCGATCTCGTCCACCGCGGCGCGGAACGACTCTCCGGGGAGGACCCGGGCGAGCACTCCCCCGACCAGCCTCTCGTACAGGATCGCCCGGAACCGCGCCTCGGCGCGCTCGCGCCTCCGCACGGCGCGCCTCGCGGGGCCCTGCCCCTCCACGAACCGAAGGAACCCCGCGAGGAGATCGTCGATCCCCTCGTCCCGCACCGCGATCGTCCGGAAGATCGGAGGCCTCGGCCTGCCGTCATCCGGGGCGAGGGACATCATCGTCCGCAGCTCGGTGTCGAGGCGGTCGGCATCCGGTCGGTCGGCCTTGTTGATCACGAAGACGTCGGCGATCTCGAGGATCCCGGCCTTGATGGCCTGGATGTCGTCCCCCATTCCGGGGACGAGAACCACGGCGACCACGTCCGCGGCGCGGGCGATCTCCACCTCGTCCTGCCCGACGCCCACCGTCTCCACCAGGATCGGATCGAAGCCCGCGGCGTCCATGAGATCGATGGCGTCCCCCGCGGTCCGAGAGAGGCCGCCGAGGTGCCCGCGCGTCGCCATGGAGCGGATGAACACGCCGGGGTCGTTCGCGTGGTCCTGCATGCGGACCCGGTCGCCGAGGATCGCTCCGCCCGAGTAGGCGCTGCTGGGATCCACGGCGATCACGCCCACCCGGCGCCCCGCGGCCCTGAGCCGACCCACGAGCCGGTCGACGAGGCTGGACTTCCCCGCCCCGGGGGCCCCCGTGACCCCGACGATCGTCGCCCCGCCCGAGAGCGGGAACGCCTCGCGCAACAGGACGGGGGCCGCCGGCGCGGACTCCTCGGCGAGGCTGATCGCCCGGGCCAGCGCGCGCGGGTCGCCGCCGGCCAGGCGCCGGACGAGGTCGGATCGCGCCGCGCTCTCTTCCATCGGTCGCCGCGCGCCGCGACTCAGAGCCGCCCGAGGATCTCTCGGGCGATGACGAGCCGCTGGATCTCGCTCGTCCCTTCCCCGATGGTGCACAGCTTCACGTCCCGGTAGAACTTCTCCACGGGAAAGTCCTTCACGTAACCGTACCCGCCGAAGATCTGGAGCGCGCGGTCGGCCACGTAGACGCCGGTCTCGGAGGCGTACAGCTTCGCCATCGAGGATTCCTTCGTCGTCTTCATCCCGTGGTCCTTCATCCAGGCCGCCTTGTGGACCAGGAGCTCGGCGGCGTCGATCCGCGTCGCCATCTCGGCCAGCATGAACTGGATCGCCTGGAACTCGGCGATCGCGCGCCCGAACTGTTGGCGCTCGCGCGCGTACCGGACCGCGGCATCGTACGCGCCCCGTGCCATGCCGAGGGCGAGCGCCGCGATCGAGATCCTCCCTCCGTCCAGCACCTTCATCGCGTCCACGAACCCGTGCCCCCGCTCCCCGAGGAGCGCGTCGGCTTTTTGCATTTGCTCGGAACTGACCGGGCTCCCTATCAACGTACCCCGGAGAACCATA
>JAIQFR010000155.1 GCA_020073205.1 Terriglobia bacterium | reverse complement strand
AGGTTTCACGCTGATCGAGCTCCTGATCGTGGTGGCGATCATCGGCATCATCGCCGCGATCGCGATCCCGAACCTGCTGAACGCGATCGACCGCGGCAAGCAGAAGCGGACCATGGCGGACATCCGCTCCATCGGCACCGCCGTGGAGTCGTACGCCATCGACAACAACTACTACCCGACGGCTGCCGACATCGGGACCCTGAAGGCCGTGGGGACCGCCGTCGAGCCCATCTACATCAAGACCATTCCCGCGCAGGACGGCTGGCGCCATGACTTCTACGTCGCATCGACGACCACGGGCTACACGCTCGCGTCCGGCGGCAAGGACGGCGGCGACCTGACCGGCGTCGTGTGGGGTGCCTTCGGCGGCGGCAACGGCGGTGGATTCGACAGCCCGATCATCTTCATGGGCGGGCAGTTCGCGGCCTGGCCCGAGGGCGTCCAGCAGTAATCGACTCGGCTACTCTCCTTCCGTGCGAAGGCGGCGGGATCGTCCCGCCGCCTTTTCTTTCTTGTCCGCCGGGTTGACGAACGGGGGCGAGCGGTGCTCTGCTTGGCGACCGTCCACACACGGGAGGCGGTTCCATGGAGCCCGAGTACCTCCTCTACCGCGCGATCGGCTTCGCCGAGCGCGCCCATCGTGGCCAGTTGCGCAAGGGTACCCAGAAGCCCTACTTCGTCCACCCGGTGGCCGTCGGCATGATGGTCCTCGCCCACGGCTACGGCATCGAGGCCGCGGTCGTGGGACTCCTCCACGACGTCATCGAGGACACCCCCGCCGACCGGGACGAGATCGAGGAGGCGTTTGGTCCGGCGATCGCGCAGGCGGTCGTGGACCTCTCGGAGCCCGACAAGACGCGCCCCTGGGAGGAGCGGAAGCTCGCGTACGTCGCGCACCTCGATCGCGCGTCCGAGCTCGCTCTGCCGACGTGCGCGGCCGACAAGATCCACAACCTGAGGAGCATCCTCTGGGATCTCGACGATGCGCGCACCGAGGGACTCGATCCCGACGACGTGTGGCGCCGGTTCAAGCGGCCCCCGCACCAGATCGCCGCCTACCACCGCGCGGTCTGGACCGCGCTCGGGAACCGCGGGTTCGCCGGACCGCTTGAGGACGCGCTGGGGGAAGCGATCGTGCTCTTCGCCGCAGCCGTCGGAGCCGACCCTTCCCGCGAGCATTTCCTGCGCTGAACGCATGGCGGACCTCGTCGAGATCCTCTTCCGCTCCGCCGCCGAGCGGCTCCTGCCGAAAAGCGGGACGGTTCTGGCGGCGGTGTCGGGAGGCGCGGATTCGGTGGCGCTCCTCCACCTGCTCGCCCACTTCGCCGCGCGGCGGCCGATCAGGATCGTGGTCGCCCACCTCGATCACGCGCTGCGCCGCGGCTCCGCGGCCGACCGCCGGTTCGTGGAGCGGCTCGCCTCGGGTCTCGGCTTGGCCTGTCTCGCCGATCGGCGGCCGGTCGCCGGCCTCCGCCGTCGGGACGAGTCCCCCGAGGAAGCGGCGCGGCGGGTGCGCCGGGCGTTCCTGCTCGAGGCCGCGGCCGAGGCGCGCGCCGGGAGGATTGCCACCGGCCATACCCTCGACGACCAGGCGGAGACGGTGCTGATGCGTCTCGCGCGCGGGGCGGGACCGGCCGCGATCGCGGGGATGGCGCCCGAGGGTCCCGGCCCGTTCGTGCGCCCGCTGCTCGGCGTCGAGCGGGCCGATCTTCGCGCCTGGCTTCGCCGGCGCGGCCTAGGGCACCGCGAGGACCCCTCGAATCTCAGCCTCGAGTACGATCGCAACCGGGTCAGGCGACGAGTGCTTCCCGTGCTCGCCGCGGCGCTGAACCCGCGAGCCGCGCGGCATCTCGTCGAAGCCGCGGAGCGGCTTCGTGAGGACGCGCGGCTCCTCGACGCCCTCGCGAGGCGGCGACTTCAGCGAATCGTGACGCTCGGGGCCTCCGGTAGGCTCTCGATCGACGCCCGGGCGCTCGCAAGAACGCCGGCTGCCCTCGCCGGGAGAATCGCGCGCCTCGCGCTGGAGCGGGCCGGGGCCGACCCGCGGCGCATCGGGACACGGCACGTCGAGGCGCTGCTCGGCCTCGCGGGCGGGGGGGAAGACCGGCGGGCCGACCTCCCCAGCGGGCTGGGTGCCCGGAGACGGGGACCCGAGGTCGTTCTCGATCGCAGAACCTGCCCGAGGAGGTGACGCGATGAAGCTCTCCGGCGAGATCCTGATCGGCGAGGGCCGGCTGCGGGAGCGGGTCGATGCTCTCGCACGCGCCATCGCCACGGACACCCCGGAGGGGACCACGCTCTCGGTCCTGGCGCTGATGGACGGTGCGTTCGTGTTCGCCTCCGACCTCGTGAGGCGCCTTCCGATGCCGGTGCGGCTCGCGCTGGTGCCGGTGCGGTCCGTCGATCGGGGAGGAGACCCGTCGGCGATCGCGCTGCCCGACGAGTTCCCCGTGGAAGGGGCGGACGTCCTGGTCGTCGAGGACATCCTCGACACCGGACGGACGCTTGCGGCCCTTCGCCGCCACCTCCTGTCTTGCCGGCCGGCCCGTGTCAGGATCGCGGTTCTGCTGGACAAGCCCGCTCGACGGGTCGTCAACGTGCCGACGGAGTACGTCGGGTTCACCGTGCCGGACGTCTGGTTGGTCGGTTACGGCCTCGACGCCGATGGGCTCTTCCGGAACCTGCCCTATCTCACGTACGCGGAGTGAGTTCCGGGTGGGGCACGGACCTCGCCGCCCGACCCCGGGCGGCGCCGATGGGCAACGGCCTCTTGGCGATCCGGCGCCACCTCCGTTATATTGTGCAGAGTTCGTTGGGGCGCGTGCGGGGGCGCACCGGGGGAGGGCATCCCCGGACCCGGGGGACGACAGGAGCCGCGCGGTGAATTCACACCTCAAGACCATCGTGATCTGGCTGGTCGTCATCGCGGCGATCGTGATCGGCTACCAGGTCCTGAGCACCGCCGGGAGCCAGCGGGAATCGCTGGACCAGTCCGAGTTCTACGACCGCGTGGCCGCCGGCGACGTCAAGGAAGTCGTCATCACCGGCGACAGCATCGGCTACGAGATCCAGGGGAAGTTCAAGGCGCCGAAAGTCGGGACGCTGGGTCCGAACGTGGCCGGATTCAAGACCTACGCGGTGAAGGACGAGAGCCTGCTGAAGATGCTCCGCGACAAGGGGGTCAAGGTCGAGGCGAAGAAGCCCAGCGACAGCTCGTTCCTGACCCTGCTTCTCACCTGGTCGCCCATGCTCCTGTTCCTCGGCGTCTGGATCTTCTTCATGCGGCAGATGCAGTCCGGCGGGAGCAAGGCGCTCTCGTTCGGCAAGTCCCGCGCGAAGCTGACCTCGTCCCAGGGGAAGAAGGTCACGTTCAAGGACGTGGCGGGGGTCGAGGAGGCCAAGGAAGAACTGCAGGAGATCATCGAGTTCCTGCGCGAGCCGCAGAAGTTCCAGAAGCTCGGCGGCAAGATCCCGAAGGGCGTGCTGCTCATGGGACCCCCGGGAACCGGGAAGACGCTCCTGGCCCGCGCGATCGCCGGCGAGGCGAACGTCCCGTTCTTCTCGATCTCGGGCTCGGACTTCGTCGAGATGTTCGTGGGCGTGGGCGCGTCCCGTGTCCGCGACCTGTTCGAGCAGGGGAAGAAGAACGCGCCGTGCATCATCTTCATCGACGAGATCGATGCGGTCGGCCGCCACCGCGGCGCCGGCCTCGGCGGCGGACATGACGAGCGCGAGCAGACCTTGAACCAGCTCCTCGTCGAAATGGACGGCTTCGAAACCAACGAGGGCGTGATCCTCATCGCCGCGACCAACCGCCCGGACGTGCTCGACCCCGCGCTCCTCCGCCCGGGCCGCTTCGACCGGCAGGTGGTCGTGGGGCGGCCGGACGTCCGCGGCCGGGAGGAGATCCTCAAGGTCCACGTCCGCCGGATCCCGCTCTCGACCGACGTCGAGCTCGCGGTGATCGCCCGCTCGACCCCCGGATTCAGCGGCGCCGACCTCGCGAACCTGGTGAACGAGGCGGCGCTCCACGCGGCCCGGCTGAACCGGAAGTCGGTCGTGCAGGAGGACTTCGAGATCGCGAAGGACAAGGTCCTCATGGGGACCGAGCGGAAATCGCTCATCATCAGCGACTCCGAGAAGAAGGCGA
This sequence comes from Terriglobia bacterium, assembly GCA_020073205.1. NCBI lineage: Bacteria > Pseudomonadati > Acidobacteriota > Terriglobia > Terriglobia bacterium. The sequence goes on along the minus strand of JAIQFR010000155.1, from coordinate 3,027 downwards.
CCGCGTACCACGAGGCGGGGCACGCGCTCGTCGCCTACATGCTTCCGGACGCGGACCCGCTGCACAAGGTGACGATCATCCCGCGGGGACGCGCGCTGGGCGTCACGCAGCAGCTTCCGGTGGACGACAAGCACACGTACTCGCGCGAGTACCTCGAGGCGGCGCTCACGGTGATGATGGGGGGCCGCGTGAGCGAGGAGCTGCAGCTCGGGAAGATGACGACCGGCGCCGGCAACGACATCGAGCGGGCGACCGACCTCGCTCGGAAGATGGTCTGCGAGTGGGGGATGTCGGACAAGATGGGCCCGCTGACGTTCGGCAAGAAGGAAGAGGCGATCTTCCTGGGGCGGGAGATCGCCCAGCACAGGGATTACAGCGAGGCCACCGCCATCGACATCGATCGCGAGGTGAAGCAGATCGTCCTGGCGGCCTACCAGGGGGCTCGGCGGATCCTCGAGGAGCACAGCGGGGCCCTGGTCCGCATCGCCGAGGCGCTCCTGGATTACGAGGTCCTCGACGCCGAGCAGATCGCCGCCCTCGTGAAGGGCGAGTCGATGCCGATGCGGCAGCCGGCCGCGACCGCCCCGGCGGCCGGAGCGGCGGAGCCGGACGCGGGACGGGAGCGGATCGGCGAAGGCCGGCCGGGAGTCCTGCCCACGCCGGGCAGCCAGCCCGCCTGACGGCCGGCTTCCGGCCACCGTCTCGGCTGGGACCGGCGCGGCGTGGAAGCCGAGCGGGGGGATCCTTGGAGCACAACCCGCGACTCATCGAGATGGCGGAGCTGCGCCACGCGGTCCGCCGAATGACCGACGTGGACGAGCCTCAAGCGCTGCTCGCCGACCGCCTGTACGCGAGGACGCGACGGGCCGTCCGGCTCGAGGGCGTGTCCCCCGACACCGCCGCGCTCCTCACGCGCGAGGCGGAACCGCTGGGCATCGCGGTCCTCGGTGGGATGCCATCGAGCACCGGCTCCGCCGCGCGGATCCTCGTCGCGGACGACGAGACCCTCCGGCGTCTGGCGTCGATACTCGAGACCTCCGGCGAGAAGGCCCTCGCGTCGGCGATCCGGACCACGCTCTCGAGCTATCTTCGCGCCGATTACTCGCTCTCCTGGCCCGACGGGGAGCGCCTCGTCCTCGGCCGCGAGACCCGGGTGATGGGGATCCTGAACGTGACCCCGGACTCGTTCTCCGACGGCGGGCGGTTCCTGGACCCCGCGGCCGCCCTCGAGGCAGCGGCGGCGCAGGCGGAGGAGGGGGCGGAGATCGTGGACGTCGGCGGCGAGAGCACGCGCCCCGGGGCCGAGCCGGTCCCGGAGGAGGAGGAGGCGCGCCGCATCGTCCCGGTGGTGTCCGCCATCAAGCGGGAGCTGTCGGTCCGGGTCTCGGTGGACACGTACAAAGCGGCCGTCGCCCGGCGCGCCCTCGACGCGGGGGCCGACATGGTCAACGACGTCTCGGCCTTCGCCGATCCGAGGATGATCCAGCTCCTGCGCGACCGTCGCGCGGTCGCCGCCGTCATGCACATGCGGGGCACCCCCCGTTCGATGCAGCAGGACACGCAGTACGTGGACCTCATGGGCTCCATCGTGGGGTTCCTGCGGCGCGCCGTCGAGAAGGCCGCCCAGGGCGGAGTGGCCGATGATAAGATCCTCGTGGATCCGGGCCTGGGCTTTGGGAAGTCCCCCGCGGGGAACCTCCAGATCCTCCGGGAGCTCAGAACCCTGCGGAGCATGGGCCGTCCGATCCTGATCGGGGGCTCGCGAAAGTCGTTCATCGGCGCCGCGTTGAATCTGTCGGTGGGCGCGCGGTTGGAGGGGAGCCTGGCGGTCGCCGCGCTGGCCACCTGGCAGGGGGCCCACGTGGTCCGGGCGCACGATGTCGCCGCGACGGTCCGCGTGGTCCGGATGATCGACGCGATTCGGAACCTCTGACGGGGCACGAGGCGCGGCGACTGGGGAGAAATGCTCGAGCGACTGTCGGCCTCCATCCACCTTCAGGAGCTGGGCGGCCAGGCGCTCCTCGACGTTCTCGTCCTCTCCGTCATCATCTACCAGATCCTCCTGCTGATCCGAGGCACGCGGGCCGTCCAGATGATGGTCGGCGTGGTCGCCCTCGTGATCGCCCATTTCCTCACCCGCCCCGGACTGTTCCACCTGCCTGCCGTGCATGCCGTCCTCGGCAACCTGCTGATCTACATCCCGTTCGCGGTGATCGTCCTGTTCCAGAATCCCATCCGGCAGGCCCTCGCGCGCGTCGGGCGGAACCCCATCTCCGCGCTGATCCCCCGACCGCGCCACGAGAACCTGGCCGAGGAGATCGCGCTGGCGGCCGTTTCCCTCGCGAGCAAGAGCCTCGGCGCCCTGATCGTCGTCGAGCGCGAGCTGGGGCTCAGGGCGTTCTACGAGACCGGGATCGCGATCGACGCCCTGATCTCGTACGACCTGCTGCTGAACATCTTCACGTACGGATCGCCGCTCCACGACGGCGCGGCGATCCTCTCGGAGGGACGCATCAAGGCCGCCGCCTGCTATCTCCCGCTCACCATGGACCCCGGCCTCTCGCGCACGTACGGGACCCGTCATCGCGCCGCGATCGGGATCACGGAGGAGTCGGACGCCCTCGCCGTGGTGGTCTCCGAGGAGCGCGGCATCGTGTCGCTCGCGGAGTCGGGGCGCATCGTCGAGGACCTGGACGCGCGCGGGCTCGCGGAGCGCCTCCGCGCGGCGCTTCTCCCCCGTGCGGAGCGCCGGAAGGACCGCGTGGACGGCCGCGCCGCCGCCGGAGAGGCTCGGGATGCTTGAGCGCCTGCTCCGCAACTGGCCGCTCAAGCTCCTGGCGCTGGGGCTCGCCTTCGCCGTCTGGGTCGCGGTGACCGGCGACAGCCGAGTGCTGCAGGTCTATCCGGCCCCGCTCGACATCAAGCTCCCGGCGGGTTGCGTTCTCGCGGGGTCGGCTCCGACGAAGGTCAGCGTGAGCCTTCGGGGGCCGGAGTCGCTGATCCGCCAGGTGGACCCGTTCAAGCTCG
>JAIQFR010000154.1 GCA_020073205.1 Terriglobia bacterium | reverse complement strand
ACGTTGTCGGAAAACATGAGGTAGATGTTCTCGTTGTCCTGGCGGGAGAGCATAGCAAAGAGGCCGTTGATCTTCCGTGGGAAGAGTGCCATGCCTTTGTTCTGGGCGGCCGGCCCGTTCAAGGTGATGAACCGAAAGAGGAGGAAATCGGAAGTCTCCACCAGCTCTGGCAAGACTACCTTGCCATCGTAGGCGGTGAAGGTGGCGTAGTAAACGTGCGTGCTGTCATCGTTCTGGAAACAGACGAACCGGGCGTCTTCGATGCCGTTGCGTTGTGAGGGTGTGGCCGGAAATATGATGCGCTCAGACAGTTGCTGTTCAGGCTGGAACTGAACCTCATAGTTGGACTGAGCCAGCATCCAAATTCCCTCGACGGTAGTCTGATGTTCCTGCCACATTCCATTCGTCAGGCGGGACTGCCTCAGCTCGGTATCGAGAATGGCACGAAGCTCCTTCAATGCAAACGACTCCCCGATCTTGTTCATAACCCGGCGCGTGAATTCGTCGGTCAATCCCAGCTCCACGAGTTTCCCGGCGAAAAGCGCCTTCTCGTAAAGCGGATTCGGGATTTGACGCGGCTCGACCAGGAAGCGGCCTGGGAGTTGTACCTCGATCCGATGGTCGTCGTGGATGATACCGGTCCGAAAAGTGAGGGAAGAAATATGTCCCTCTCCCGTGGCGCGCAAGCTGAGGATAAAACGCAGAGCGCCGGGAGGCAGGTTAGACTGATCAGGGTGCGGGACGATAGACGGATTGAACAAGGCTGCGGATTCCAAGGAGAATTCGCAAACGAAATAGGAGCCGATCAACAGTTGTCTTTGTTCTGAGAGCGCCTCATCGGTCAACAGAAGGTGGCGGACCTGTTCGAATCGTTCTTGAAAGAGGTTGCAGATCTGCTGGTGTCGGTTGGAGAATTCGGCAAAGACTGCTTCCAGTAGAAGACCGACTCGGTCTTCCGGAAGCGACATGATTCTCGCAATAATCCTGCTCGCCCGCCGGGGATCCTCCGGACCGAACGGCCGCAGAAGAACACGTGACTGGTCGGGCTTGAGGATCGTGGCCGTGCGTTTGACGTGAATCGAGTTGGCGTTCATAAACTGGTTACTCCACGGAAACGAGACTGGAAGCGGCGATTACGCTTCGACGGCGATCGGCTCCCTAAAGCTCGCCAGCATATTTTGCGCCAAGCGCATTTCCGCCAACGAAAGCAAAAAGGCCAGGGTTGATTCCGCTCCCTGGTTCCCGTTGACCCGATCCACGTGCAACCCATCGCGGCAGCCGCCAGACGTGGAAGAGTAAAGCTCTAATCCGAGATCGTTCCAGCCGATGAACCAGTCGAAGGCACGTTGCGCCTGCTCGTACCACCGAAAGTCCGATGTGGCGCGATAAGCTTCAAGACAGGCTGAAATCGTTGCTTGCGCCTCGATGGGCTGCTGGTCGAAGTTGGCACGCGTCCCGCCCCGCCGATAGAATCCGTTGGTGCCAATGGGCCGGAAGTGGCCCTTCTCGGAGGTCTGCAATTCCACGAGCCAGCCCAGGGCCTGTAGGCCACGTTCAAACACCGCTTGATGTCCTGTGGCGTGTCCGCTGAGAATTAGGGCGTGTGCGAGCTTCGCGTTATCGTAACTCAGGTCCTCCTCAAACCAGCACCAGTCGGGCCGGGCGGTCCTTTCGAAGAGGTCCATGAGCCGGGAAGTGAGTGTCTCACGGGTTTGGTTGACCAGGCTGTCACCACTGAGCCGACGCATGTACTCATGAATGCCGAGGAGAGCGAATGCCCACGCCCGCGGCGAATTGAACTCCGTCAGCGCTGGCAGTGCTAGCGCGAAGAGTTGTCCAGCCATGATCTGGAAGCTCCCATAGGGCGAACGTCCCACCCCTACACCCAGCGCCCAGAGCACTCGGGCCTGACAATCCTCCGAGCCTTGGTCATCGAGCCAGCGGCGATCGAAACTCAGGTGGTTGTGGAAGCGTTTCAGTTTCCGATCAAAAGCGTGGTGCAAGAACGCCGCGTAAGTTGTGGCCAGTGTCCGCACGATCCCTGGCTCCTCTCCCAATTCACTAAGCAACACCGCCAGTATAAATGCCCGAGCGTTATCATCCGTACAGTAGCCCTCCGAAAAATTCGGGATGCTAAAAATCGCATGTTGAAAGAGTCCGGTCGAATCGGTCATCCGCAAGAGATGATTTAGCTTCAACTCCGGGAGCTCCCGCGGCTTTTGGTCGAGCGTCTTCGCTGCCAGAGATTTTCGAGACCGCGCCGTCCCCTCGATCCGTGACAGCTCGAAGGAACGCATATATAGCTGTGCCACGTTGCTCCAGATCATCTCACGGCCTAATTTGTAGGCATTCTTGCGAATGGCATGCCGACGGGTGTCGTCGCGCAGCCGGTTGATCCCGCGGTGCAGGTCGGTGAACCGGTCGCGCACCTTGATCCCCAGCTCGAACTGCCTCTCGAGCTCGGTCTCGGTCGCTTTCGCCCTCGGGTCGGGCCGAACCTCGAGGGGCTGCTCCTGGGTCTCGCCGTCCACCGCGAGCCGAACCGTGTACTTTCCGGGAAGGACCAGCGGCCCCCGGGGCGGGAATCCGCCGTAGAACGCCCCCGGCACCTGGACCGGAGGGTCGGTTCGAAGGTCCCACGCGAAGCGGTTGTGGCCGGCCTCCTTGGGCAGCGCGTCCGGCGGCTTCTCCAGGTCGGGCCACTCCGGCGGCTGATCGCCGATGGTCGGGGGCTCGCTCGTGAGCGTCCGGACCACGCGGCCCAGTCCGTCCAGGATCGTGATCGAGAGGGGCCCCTTCGGGACCGCCTTGAGAAAGTAGTCGAGCAGCGCGCCCGGCGGCGGGTTCTGGCCGGCGGGCCGGCGCCGGTCGAACCCTTCCGGGTAGTGGAGCCTGAGCGCGGCCTGCGGCCGGTAGAGGAGGACTTTCGCCTCGGCGGCGCGGGCATCGAGCTGCCGCAGCGGCTCGAGATCGTCGAGGATCCAGAACGACCGCCCGTGGGTCGCGGCGACGAGATCGTCGCCGTGCACCACGAGGTCGTGCACCGGCGTCACCGGCAGGTTGAGCTGGAGCGGCTGCCACCGGGCGCCGTCGTCGAACGAGACGAAGACGCCGGTCTCGGTCCCCGCGTACAGGAGCCCCCTTCGCTTCGGGTCCTCCCGGACGACGTGGACGAAGGCGCCCACCGGGATCCCCCGGTCGATCCGGGTCCAGGTCCTCCCGTAGTCCGTGGTCCTCCACGCGTACGGAGCGATGTCGTCGAGCTTGTGGCGGTCCACCGCGACGTACGCCGTCCCCGCGTCGAAGGGCGACGGGTCGATGAGGCTGATCGTGCTCCACTCGGGGAGGTCGGAGGGGATCACGCTGCTCCACGTCTTCGCGCCGTCCCGGGTCACGTGGACGCGGCCGTCGTCCGTCCCGACCCAGATCACGCCGGCCGTCACCGGCGACTCGGCGACGGTGAAGATCGTGTCGTAGTACTCGACCGACGTGATGTCGAGCTGGATCGGCCCGCCCGACGGCTTCTGCTTGCTCTTGTCGTCTCGCGTCAGATCGGGGCTGACGATCTTCCAGGACATCCCACCGTCCTCGCTGCGGAAGAGGACCTCCGCCCCGACGTAGAGCTGCTTCGGGTCGTGCTTCGAGACCATCACCGGCGACGTCCAGTTGAACCGGTGCGTGAGCTCCCCCGCGCCGCGCCCGGAGGTATCGAGCGGCCAAGGTCCCAAGACCTGCGCCTGCTCGGTCCTCCGGTCGAAGCGCGTGACGAAGCTCGACTCGGTCCCCGCGTACACGATCTCGGGGTCCCGGGGGTCGGGGGCGATGTACCCGCTCTCCCCTCCGCCGACCTCGTACCAGTCGCGCTCCGTGAGGATGCCGTAGTCGGAGCGCGTCGCGATGGCGATGGTCGAGTTGTCCTGCTGCGCGCCGTAGACGTAGTAGGGGAACCGATCGTCCGCGGTCACGTGGTAGAACTGTGCGGTCGGCTGGTTCAGGACCGAAGTCCACGTCTGCCCGCCGTCCACGGTCACCGAGGCCCCGCCGTCGCTGCCGTTGATCATGCGGCGCGGGTCGGTGGGGTCGATCCAGAGCCCGTGGTGGTCGCCGTGCCGCGCCGGGAGCAGGGCGAGCGTCTTCCCGCCGTCCACCGAGCGATAGAGGCCGGTGTTGGCGAAGTAGACCGTGTCCGCGCTCTCAGGGTCGGCCCAGACGTGGCTGAAATACCAGGCGCGCTGCCGGATCCTCTCGTCGTCGTTGATCCGCCGCCAGGTGTCGCCGCCGTCGTCGGAGCGGAAGAGCCCGCCGGCCTCCGCCTCGACCATCGCGTACACCCGGCTCGAGTCGGCCTTCGAGATGGCCACCGTGATCCGTCCGAGGAAGCCGCCCGGGAGGCCGTGCCCCTCGAGCCGCTTCCAGGTCGTGCCGCCGTCGATGGAGCGGTAGAGGCCGCTTCCCGGGCCGCCGCTGGCGAAAGTCCAGGGCTGCCGCCGCACCTGCCAGAGCGCCGCGAACAGCACCCGCGGGTTCGACGGGTCGAAGATCACCTGGATCGCGCCGGTGTCGGCGTCCTTGTAGAGCACCTTCTCCCAGGTCCTCCCCCCGTCCCGGGTGCGGAAGACGCCTCGCTCCTCGTTGGGGCCGAACGCGTGGCCGAGCGCCGCGACGAACACCACGTCGGGGTTCGTCGGGTCCACGATCACGCTGCCGATCTGCCGCGTGTCGTCGAGGCCCAGGTCGAACCAGGTCCGCCCGCCGTCGGTGGACCTGTACACCCCGTTCCCGTTCGTCGTGTTGCCGCGGATGCAGGCCTCGCCGGTGCCGACGTAGATCACGTTCGGGTCGGACGGGGCGACGGCGAGCGCGCCCACGGACGCGATGGGCGTGCCGTCGGTCAGCGGGGTCCAGGTGGCCCCGGCGTCGATGGACTTCCACACGCCCCCGGCGACCGCGCCGAAGTAGAACACGTTCGGCTGCCCGGGCACGCCGGCGACCGCGATCACCCGCCCGCCGCGGTAAGGACCGATTCCGCGCCATTTCATGCCCGAATACAGCGACGGCGGGTAGGGCTGCGCGGCGGCCGCGGCGGACGAGACGAGCGTGGCGGAGACGAGCAGCAGTGTGGCAATCGTGTGGCGACGCGTGATCATCCTGTTCCCCTCGTGGCCTGCGGCACCGGGTTCAGCCGAACCCACGGTTTATACACCCGCCCGCGCGGGGCGGCGAACGGCGAAGAGGCGGGTCGAGGGCACGGCCGGACCCGGCTGCCGTGCGGACCCGGCCGCCCGGGATCGCGACCTCAGGGATCCGGGGTCAGGGCTCCGCGTCCTCACCCTCGACGTGGTAGACGAAGATCGAATACCCCAGTCGTGCGACCGGTTCCTTGTCCCTCAACCAGGCGAACAGGCTCTTGTTCTCGAAGTAGACGCCTTGCAGGTTGGTGGCGCTGATGGCGAACCAACCGTGACGGTAGGCTCGCTTCTTCTTCTCGGGCGACGGATTGACGAGGACGACGCTGGGAAGCCAGTCATACGCGATGCCGTATCGCTGGGGCGAGTCCGAGCCGAAGTAGCTCAGCCGGATCCTGGGGATGTTGTTTCGCTCCATGAACCGGCCGAGTCCTTTGAGGTCCTGTCCCCAGTCCAGGTTCGAATCCACGAGGCACCGGTACCCGTTGCTCGGACCGCCCGCGAGCTCGTTGAAGTAGGCCAGGTAGTGAGGGTGGATGTACCACGATGCGCCGAGGTACCACGCGCCGAGCGCCGCGAAGAGCGCGACGTGCGTCGCCTTCGACCACAGCGCCTCGACCGCCCTGCTCGAGAACACGTACAGGAGCGGAAAGATCGGCAGGACGTACCGCAGGCCGGTCGCCTGGTGCTCGAAGCTGAAGAACGCGACGAAGGCGATCGCCGGCAGCAGCAGGAAGGCCTCGTCGATCCACGCGCCGCTGCGCACCTTCCCGACGAAGACCACGATCGAGATGCCGACGAACGCGAGAACGGCGAGCGGGGTCTTCATGACAATCGACGCCAGGACGTAGTACCACCACCCGGCGTCCGAGTAGCTGCCCAGCAGGAAGCTCGGGTGCCCCAGGCCCGCGAGCTCCCGCTGGTAGCGGATCCCCTGCACGTACGGGGTGAGGTCCAGGCCATAGCCGAGGAACAGGACCACGATTCCGACGGCGAAGAAGCACGCGACGCGGGCGAGACTCGGCCTTCCCTTCTTAACCCACCAGAGGAGGACGAGGAGAAGAGCGACGGGCACGAGGAGCGCGCCGGTGAATTTCGAGAGAAGCGTCAAGCCCAGGCTCGCCCCGCCGAGCAGGGCATACGCCAGGCGCGGAGATCTGCACAGCCGCCAGAGGAAGTACACGGTGAGGAGCGAGAACGTGGTCAGGACGATGTCGGGGGTGATGAGCCGGGCGTGGGCGAGCATGTTGGGGCAGAACGTGAAGAGCACCGCGGCGAAGACCGCGCTCCTGGCCCCGTAGAGCGAGTAGCTCCACAGGTAGACGAAGCACCCGAGCAGGAGGGCTACGAAGACCATCGTGAGGCGCGACAAGGTGAGGAGACGATCGTCGTGGTTCAGCGGGCTCGAGAGCAGGACCTGGCCCCGGATCGTGTCGGACCCGTCGACGCCCGCGAGGAGTCGCAGGTGGGACTCCGGTGACGCGATGGGGTGAAACACCGTCGAATCCGTGGGGACGAACAGCAGCGGCAGGCTCTGGACGTAGTACGAGAACGGCGGGTGCAGGATCGACCCGGAGACGTTCCAGGCGCCGTGCTGCAGCAGGTACTTGCCGAGGGCGAAGTAGTGCGTCTCGTCCCACGTCGCGGACTCCTGGACCATGCTGGTGACGGCCCTGACCGAGAAGACGAGCAGGCACACCACGAGGGCGAGGTGGGGAAGGGCGCGCTTCATCCGCTGGCCCAGATCCCCAGGGGCGGCGCCAAGGGTCGGGTCGTGGGAATCCACGGTGCGCTTTCTCAATTGGTCGGAGCCGGATCCGTCCCGGTTTGTCCGGGCGGGCAGAGCATAGCCCGGGTCGCGGCGGGTGGGAAGAGGCCGGGACTATAATGCGGGCACGAACCGACGGTTCGCTCGTGTGAAATTCTCGGCCCCGGGACCTCGTGACGTGAGGGAGCGACGCTGACCTGCCCCCCGAAAACCGAGCCGTTTTGAATGAGAGTCCTCCCGGGGTATAAGCCCCCGCAGGAGGACAGGATGAAGCGGTCGAGATTCACGGAAGAGCAGATCATCGGGATCCTGAAAGAGGTCGAGGGTGGACGGAAGATTCGGGAGGCGTGCCGGGCCCACGGGGTCAGCGAGCAGACGTACCACCGATGGAAGGCCAAGTACGGGGGCCTCGGGATCAGCGAGGCGCGACGTATCAAGCAGCTCGAGGAGGAGAATCGGCGGCTCAAGAAGCTCGTTGCCGACCTCTCCCTCGACAACCAGGCGCTGAAGGACATCGTCTCCCGAAAGTGGTGAAGCCCGCCGCGCGGCGTGAGGTCGTCCGCTACAC
>JAIQFR010000153.1 GCA_020073205.1 Terriglobia bacterium | reverse complement strand
CATCTGGTGCCGGAGGTAGAACTCCCGCTGCGAGCGGTCCATCTCGTCGCGGGCCATCGAGTCGATCTCTCGCTGCATGGACAACAGGTTCAGCTCGCGCCCGAGCAGGTCGTTGGCGCGCTTCAACCGCGCCACCGGATCGAGGGTCTCGAGGATCTCCTGCGCCTCCTCCACCTTGAGCTCGAGGTTCGACGCGGTGAGGTCCGCGAGCCGCCCCGGATCCTCGAGGTTGTTCGCGATGACCATGACCTCCGACGGGAGGTTCTTGCCGAGGCTCGTCGCCCGCTCGAGGGTCCTCTTCACCGAGCGCATCAGCGCTTCCTTCTCGATCGAGGCCGGGTCGTGCGGCAGGTCCCCGATCCTCTCGATCCGCGCCTGCAGGTACGGCCGCAGCGCCAAGAGTTCCGACACCCTCGCGCGGCACACCCCCTGCACGAGCACCCGGATCCTCTCGTCGGGGAGCTTCAGCATCCGCATGATGACCGCCACGGTCCCGACCCCGAACAGGTCGTCGCCGGTGGGCTCCTCCTCGTCCTTGTCCTTTTGCGCGAGGAGCAGGATCATCCGGTTTTCCGAGAGCGCCCGGTCCACCGCCTGGATGGAGAGCTCCCGCGCGACCGACAGCGGCGCGATGATGAAGGGGTACACGACCATGTCCCTCAGCGGGAGCACGGGCAACTCCGAAGGCACGCGGACCTGCTCTTCGGCGGGCCGATCGGGCGTCGCGGCCTTCATGACGCCTTCACCTCGATCGCGACCTCCTCTCCCCGGCGGTTCGGGACCTTCGGGAAGCGAACCCTGAGGAGACCGTCCCTGAGCTCCGCTTCGGCCCGATGAGTGTTGACCGGGACGCCGAGGTTGATCACCCGCCGGAATCGTCCGAACGCGCGCTCCGCGAGATGGAATTTCGAGCCGGTCTCGGGCTCGGGCCGGGCCTTCTCTCCCTGGAGGATCAGGTTCCCGCCCAGGACCGAAACCGACAGGCCCGCCGGCGCGACGCCGGGAAGCTCGACCTTGACCCGAAGCGCGTCCTCGGTCTCGACGATGTCGGCGTTGGGGATCCAGGCGCCGCCGTCCTTCCCCTCGCCGCCCAGATCGAGGAGATTGTTGAAGAGACGGTTGATCTCGCTCTGGATCCTCGCCGCCTCGAGGAGGGGACCGAACGCTCTCGACATGATCGTCTCCCACCGGCCGCGGGGCCTGCCGGCGCCTGGCCGGCTCGTCCCTGCCCTACCTTCGGGTCTCGAGAAGATCCTTGAGCTCCGCCATGAACTCCTGCACGTCCTCGAACTGACGGTAGACCGAAGCGAAACGGACGTAGGCGACCTTGTCGAGGTCCTTGAGTCGCGTCATCACGCGCTCGCCGATGACCCGGGCCTCGACCTCGCGGTCCGGCGTGTCCTGGACCATCTGCTCGACCTCGTCGGCGATGGAGTCCAGCGCCTTTGCGGGAATCGGGCGCTTCTCGCACGCCCGGTGCAGCCCCGCCAGGAGCTTCCGCCGGTCGAACGGCTCGCGCCGTCCATCCTTCTTGATGACGAGGTAGGGAATCTCCTCCACCCTCTCGTACGACGTGAACCGGCGGCTGCAGCCCAGGCACTCCCTTCGCCGCCGGATCGCGTCGCCGGAGCCGGTCTCCCGCGAGTCCACCACCTTGTCCTTCGGGTGGCCGCAGAACGGGCACCTCATTCGGGTCCCCCTCCCGGCTCCCGCGCCGCTTCCCGTCCCAGCGCCCGCACGCCGCGCGCCGCGGTCAGGACGTCGGCCCACGAGATTCCCTCGGTCTTGAGCAGAGCGAGCCCCAGCACGATCACCGGTAGGACCACCGCAAGGTGCATGAGGATCCCGGCCGCGACCGCGGCGTCGGCCGGCACGCCGTAGAGCATCTGAAGGCCGAACGCCATCGCGGCATGATATCCCCCCGCCCCTCCCGGCGTCGGGACGGCGACCCCGAACGCGAGGAGCGGGAGCATCACCATCATGGCCGGGAACGGGACGTCGGCGCCGGAGGCCCGGACTCCGAGCCACACTCCAGCGGCGATGGTGAGCCACGCGAGGATGCTGTGGGCGAGGACGATGGCGAGGAGACGTGGTCTCCTGAGCGCCTCGGCGCCGAGGACGAGCGACGAGAACGCCCGCCCGGCGCGCCGGACGAAACGGCCCCTTCGCCCGCACCAGGCTTCGATTCGCCCGCGAGCGCTGCCCGCCACCGCGGCGCCCGCCATGAAGACCAGGACGACGACGAGCAGGACGAGGGCCGCGGAACGAATCTGCCGGGCGGCGATCCCCCGGATCGGCGCGAGGAACGTGCCCGCCGCGAAGAGCGCGACGATCGCCGCGCCGTCCAGCGCTCGGTCGGCCACGATCGAGCCCAGGGACGGACCGATCGGGACATCCTCCCTCGCGCTCAGCAGCGCGGGTCGCACGAGCTCGCCAAGCCGCCCCGGGAGGATCCACGTCGTGAGGTATCCGATGATCACCGCGGTGAACATCGGCCTGAACGGCAGCTTCGGCCGGACCGGCTCGAGGAGCGCGCCCCACCGCCAGACCCGAAAGACGTTGTGGGCGAGGTTGACCGCCGCGCCGGCCACGAGTCCTCCGATGGACGCCCGGCCTATCGCTGCCAGGAGGGCGCGCCGATCCACCCCCCGCAGGACGAGCCAGAGCAGGAAAACCGCCAGGGCCGCCCCGGCCGAGTACCGGAGGATGTCCTTCATGGTCGCCGAATGTAGGCCGTCCATGCTGTAAGGTCAACAGAAAACGGCGGAACTTGGCGCCAGTGACGGCGGTCGCAGCGCCGTTGAACCCGAAGTTGGTGCCCCGTCGCCCGATCTTTACCCGTTCGTACGCACGCCGCGGCGGGCTTCGCCAGCGATTCAGTCCGATTCCCAGCCGATACCCGGCGGTGGAGAAGGCTTGATCCTGATGGTTTCGAAGCGCTTGAGGCTCACGGTTCCCGAGGACGCCCCCTTGAGCCGTCGAACGTGCTTCCGCCGGGTCCACTGGACGTCGGCCTGGCTCGCCCCTCTCGCGCTGCTGAACCACGCCGCCGCGTTCGCCGCCTCCACGAGGGTCGCACGAGGGAGGAATGGCCGTCGGTTCGGGTTACGGACCACGACGTGAGCGCCGGACACCCCGGCGGCGTGGAGCCAGAAGTCCTCGGGCGAGGCCAGCTTGAACGTCAGCCGATCGTTGTCGCGCCCGGTCTTGCCGATGAGGATCTCGAGGCCGTCGCTGCTCGTCAGAAGGCGCACCCCTTCGAGGCGAGGGCGCTCCGCCCGAGCGGACGCACGGCCCGCTCGAGTCGCGGGGCCAAGGGCGACCGGGATCGCCTCGCCGCGGAGGGCGGCCTCGATCCGCTCCGCCCCGTCCTCGCCGCGAGCCGCCTCGACGTCCGCCCGCAGCCGCTCGAGACGGGCAAGGCGCAGCCGGATCGCCTCCCGCCGGCCACGGGCGGTCTCGAGTCCCCGCCGGGCCTTGCGCGAGCGCTGGAAGCAATCGTCCACGACGGCGTGCAATGTCCGGCCGGCGGGCGCGGGGACCCCGATCTCCCCGCCGTCCGGGTCGTACGGGTCGGGCACCCACGCATGATCGCCGACCCTTCGCGCGCGTCCCATCCCGGCGAGGATCGCCTCCCCGAATCTTCGGAGCCTCTCGGGATCGCCGAGGCCCTCGAGATCGGCCGTGATCCGCCGCTCGGCGTCGAAGAGACGGCGGACCTCCGCATCGACGATTCGGCGAAGCGCCTCGATCCGCGCCGCGGCCCGCTGCGCCTTCTCGACCGCCTCGTGAAACAGCCCCGCGGTCGCGGCCGCGTCTCGTCCACAGAGGTACGCCTCCCCGGGCGCACGCTGGGGAGGCTCCCACGGGAGGAGCCTCAGGCTGCGGACATCGAGCGCCCCCCGCGACGCCTCGGCCAGTGGGTCCTCGGAGCCCGCGACGACGGGGTCGAGCTCCCCAATCGCGAGCCGGGCGAGGCGAGCTCCAAGGACGTCCCCTGCCGAGCGTCCCGATAGCCGGACTTCGTCGAGCACCAACGCCGCGGCCTCGCTGCCGATTCCGAAGGTCCTGCGGCGAAGCACCTCGAAGAGGTCTTCCCCATCGCCGACCGCTCTTCGAAGGAACGCATCGATGTCGTCGGCCGACGCCCCGAAAGGCACCAGCCTGCCCTCGGGCAATGAAGGGAGCCGGTAGGGCCGGCCGGGGGCGATGCGCTCCTGGGCCTTGCGAGGATGCCGGGCGGACGCCAGCACGTTTCCGCCGGAATCCACGTGGATCAGGTTGGCTCCATGGGTGGCCAACTCCACGACCAGGGCCTGGCCGTCGGAGAAATCGAGGATGAGCACCCGGTCGGACCCTGCCTTGGTGAGATCCCGGACCTTGAGCCCCGCGAGCGTTCGCTGAGTCTTCGCGGCAAACGGCCCCGGGGCGCGGCGGGGCCCGTCCCATCGCGAGGCTGGCCGTCCGACCCAGGGGTGAACCGGATCGAGAGAGAGCAAGACCGTGGCTGCGCGATCTTCGCCCTCGAACACCAGACGAAAGCGTTGGGAAGACTCCTCGCGAATCTCGCGCAGGAGGGTGCCCCGCAGCGCGGGCCCCAGCACGGCCGCGACTCGAATGAGGACGAGATTGTCCATGTCAGCAACGATACTGGGGACGAGTCAGTGTCGGGCTAAGGGCTTGAGGCGGTCAGTGCTCCAGCTTTCCCTTCGCTCCCTTGATGCACTCGGCGAGCGCCGAGTCGATCAGCCCCTCGACCTCGGCGGGACCCTTGTTGGAGGCTTCCGCCAGCTCCGAAACGAGCAGGAAGCGGGCCCGATCGAGCATCTTCCGCTCGCGGTAGGAGAGTGGCTTCACCTCGCTCAGCACGGACAGGCTCTTCAGGACCTCGGCCACCGCCAGGATGTCGCCGGTGCGCATCTTCTCCGAGTTGGCCTGGAACCGTCCCTTCCAGTCGTCGTAGGTGGCCACCTCGCCGTTCTTGAGCACTCCCAGAACGCGCGTCACCTCGCGCCGGGTGAGGACCTTGCGCAGCCCGACCGCCGAAGTGTTGCCGACTGGGACCATCACCGTGCTGTCGGTGGAGAGGATCCTGAGCCGGTAGAATGACGAGACGAGGTCGCCGATGGACTGATTGGTGACCTGCTCGATAACCCCTACGCCATGATTGGGATAGACGACCTTGTCGCCGACCTTGAAATCCAAGCACGCCTCCCTCGCGCTCCCCACGGGGCGGGCTCGCGGGATGACGGGTGGGCGCATGCCGCCCCGTCTACCTGTAATGGTATCGCAAGTCTCGCCAAGTTGCAATGTTTAAAACAGGTTGCGTCGCGTCCTGGGGACATATGGCCCCCGTTCCGGCCCATTTTCCTTGACAGGTTCGAAGATTCGGCGCTACGCTCCGCCGTCGCCGCCGGAGTGGCGGAATGGCAGACGCAGGGGACTCAAAATCCCCCGCCCCTTGCGGGTGTGTGGGTTCGACTCCCACCTCCGGCACCAACTTCTGGCCAAGCTGCTGGACGACGGACGTGAGTGGATCCAGTCGCCGGAAGACGACCAAGGTCGGCACGGCCGTGCGGTGGGATTTGACCGCCGTCTATCCGGACGACGACGCGTTCCACCGCGCCAAGGTTGCCTTCGAAAAGCGCCTTCCCTCGCTGTCTCGCTGGCGAGGACGTCTCGGTGAGTCCGCCGCCACCCTGGCAGAGGCCCTCGACGGAATCGCGGAGGCCTCGAAGCGCCTTCGGCGACTCCACGCCTACGCGTCCATGACGGCGGACGAGGACATGCGCATCGCGGCCCGGCACGCCCTCCGCGAGGGAATCGAGCTTCTGTTCCCGCTGCTGGCCAGCCGGACCGCGTATTTCGGTCCCGAGATCCTCGGGCTCCCTCGCGGGAGGGTCGCCGCGTTTCTCCGCGAGGAGCCGGGGCTGCTCCCGCACGCGCACGCGCTCCGGACGATCCTACGCCAGAGACGACACTTCCTGGGACCGCGGGAGGAAGAGCTCCTGGCGCAAGCGGGGCTCCTGGCGGGCGGCCCTGGCGCGATCTTCGGCCTGCTGCACAACGCCGAGCTCCCGCGCGCCGGCCTCCGTCTCTCGTCGGGCGAGCGAGTCCAATTGACGCCCGCCGCCTACGCCTTCCATCGCGCGTCCCCGGTTCGCGGAGACCGCCGCAGGGTGGTGAGGCGGTACTTCGACGCCTATCACGCCTTCGAGGCGACCCTCGGCCAGAACCTCTTCGAGTGCGTCAAGCAGCACGTGTTCCGAGCGAGGGCGCGGCGCTACGAGTCGTGCGTCGACGCCGCCCTCGACGGGGACGCCGTTCCGACGACCGTCTACCGGACGCTCCTCGCTCAGGCGCGGGGAATGCTCCCGCTCCTTCATCGGTACTTCCGCCTGCGAGCGCGGGCGCTCGGCCTCAGGCAACTCGCGTACCACGACCTGTACTGCCCGCTGACGTCTTCCCCGACCGCGGTTCACACCGTCGGGGGCGCCCGGCGCGCCGTGCGCCGCGCGCTGGCTCCGCTGGGCAGCGCGTACGCCGGGGAGCTCGACCGAGCGTTCCGGGGACGGTGGATCGACTGGCATCCCGCACCCGGCAAGCGGGCGGGCGCGTACGCGAACGGCGCGGCGTACGACGTCCACCCGTTCGTGCTCCTCAACTTCAGCGGCGACTTCGAGAGCGTGTCCACGCTCGCCCACGAAGTCGGGCACGCCATGCACTCCCACTTCAGCAACCGGGCGCAGCCGTATCCCGCGGCCGATTACTCCACGTTCGTCGCGGAGGTGGCATCGACCTTTCACGAGATCCTGCTCCACGACGACCTGCTGCGGCGAGCGAGGGGGAGCGAGGAGCGCCTGTTCCTCACCGCCCGTTGGCTGGACGATCTGCGGGCCACGTTCTTCCGCCAGGCGATGTTCGCCGAGTTCGAGCTGGCGATTCACGAGAGGGTCGAGCGAGGCGAGGCGCTCACCGGACGGAGCCTGAGCCGGGATTACCTGGAGGCGCTCCGCCGCTTCAGCGGGCACGACCAGGGCGTCGTGCGGGTCGAGGAGCGGTGCGGCATCGAGTGGGCCGCGATCCCGCACTTCCATTACGGTTTCTACGTGTACCAGTACGCGACGGGGATCGCGGCCTCGATGTCGCTGGCCGAGAGGGTCCTCGGGGGCCGGCCGCAGTCTCGCCAACGCTACCTCGCGTTCCTGCGGGCCGGGGGCTCCGATGACCCGCTCGCCCTGCTCCGGCGCGCCGGCGTCGATCTCGAAACTGCCGAGCCCTACGAGGCGGTGGCGCGCGCCCTCACCGCCTACCTCGATCGCCTGGAGGAGATGCTCGATGACGCTCCTCGGAGGAGGAGCGGCGCGAGTGCATGACGCCGTTCGCCCGGCGACCGCGCGAGCCGTCGCGCTCCTCGACGCGCTCTTGGACTGGCCGCTGCGACTCGCGATCCTGGTCTTTTCGCCGACCCAAGCAGCTACCGGTCCTACAATCAGGGAATCAAGATAAGAGTGGGAACAACTGTTTCTACGGTTGAAGTGTCGTATCCCTTGACGGCTGGGCCAACCGCTCAGGATGACTCATACACGACAAATACCGGTAGCACTCTCAGT
>JAIQFR010000152.1 GCA_020073205.1 Terriglobia bacterium | reverse complement strand
ACGTCGGGGATCAGGCGCGCGGGTTCGGCGGCGATGGACCTCGCGTTCGTGGCCTGCGGGCGGTACGACGGTTTTTGGGAGGTGGGGCTCTCGCCGTGGGACGTGGCCGCCGGAGCGCTGCTCGTGAGCGAAGCGGGCGGGATCGTGACCGACGTGCTGGGGGGGCCCGGTTTCCTCGAGCGGGGCGACATCCTTGCGGCGGGAGCCTCGGTCCACGCGGACATGCTCCGGATCACGCGGGATGCCTTCGGCGGCTAGCCAGGACGCCCACCGCCCGAGCCCAGCGATGGAACGACGCGAAACCCGGACGCTCGGGTGCGTCGACTCGGGCTACTCCAAGGGCTGCGCGTGGGCCTCCCCGGACCGCTCCTCCTCCTGCTTGTAGAGGTACTTGATCGCGTGCTTGAACACGAGGAGGTTGGGGCTTCCGTCGCGGTTCACCTTGATGCACGAGCGGTCGTACCACTCGATACGGCCGCGGAGCTGCTCGCCATTGTCGAGCACGACCACCATGGGCGTCCTGTTGTTCATCTGCTTGAGGTAGTAGAACGCCTCCGCGCTGGTCTGCTCCGGAGGAACCGGACGGCGGCGCGGCACGGCAGCGCCTCCCCCGCCCTGAGGAGCCTCGCGCCCCGCGCCGGGCTGTGCCGCGGGGGCGGTCATCGGCAGCCGGTTCGGTGCGAATTTTTCCTTGATCTCGGCCAGATTCGGCCTGACGAGCTTCCGGTTGACCATCTCGATCCTCCCGGGACCGGACCTGTCGTCGCCTGCCTCCCCGGGAGTAAGAGGCGTGGGATCGCCTTCTTCTTCCGGGGACCCATGGCACCCGCGCCTCGCCGGCCCGAGGCCGATCTTCGAACGATGGGAACTCTCCGACCTGGCGCTGGTGCGGGAGCGGGGCTCTCACCCCGCTGTCTGTCGTACGCTTCGCAGTAAGAGATAACACCAAGAGGCTGGCGGTGCAACCCGATCGTCCTGCGTCGAAGCAGGACAACCGGCGGGGTCACGGCTCGAGCGCTCCCGGAGCGATCCGGCTCTGGTACTTCGGCGACACCCAGATCTCGGCTTCCTTGCGGGCCTTCTTCATGAAGTCGTTGTAGGCCTGCTCGAACCTCGCCTTGTAGAGCTTTTCCTTCAGATTCGCGCGGAGGTCCTCGAGGGATCGCTTCTGCGGCTCAGCTCGTGATTCGACCTTGATGATGTGAAAGCCGTAAGGAGTATCCAGGACCTGACTCACCTGGCCGGGCGCCAGGGTGAACGCGACCTGTTCGAGCTGCGCGGCGAGCTCCCCTTTCTTCACGTCGGCGATCAGGCCGCCGGACGCCTTGGTTCCCGCCTCCGAGAACTCCCTGGCGAGGGCCTCGAAGTCGGCGCCGGGCGCCGCCGCGCGCTCGCGCAACCGCTCCGCCTCAGCCCGGCGAGCCTGCTTCTTGTCTCCCTCGGCCAGGAGGACGATCTCCCTGAGCGTGGCGACGGCGGGCACCTCGGATTCCTCGGGATGCTCCGTGTAGAACGCCTCGACTTCCTTGTCCCCTACCGACACGCGGTCCTTCACCTCGTACCCGAGCACCTGCTCGGGCGCGGTCCACTCCACGAGTTTCTTCTTCAGATCGGCGATCGTCATGTGGTCCTGGTCGAGCATCTTCTTGAGCTCGTCATCGCTCTTGATCTTCCGGTCCTCGCGGAAGTTCGACAGGAGGTTGTCGCCCATCTTGTCCATGTCGAAGAGCCGCTGGGCGCGGTGGAGGAGGATCTTCCGGTCGATGAGATTGATCAGGAGCCCGGCCTTCGCCGTCTTCACCCGGTCGTCCAGTTCCTTTCCCGTGTACTGGCGGTAAAGGTCCGAGAGCAGCTCCTGCTCCGAGTCCTGAAGGTCCGACCGGGTGATGATGTCGTCGTTGACCTTCGCGACGATCTCCTCGACGACCTCGCCGCGAGCGATGCCCGTCCCGAGCGATCCCGCCAGGACCGCAAGGAAGATTCCGGCTCCCGCCCGGATCGGTCCTGTCATGCTCCCACCTCCGTCTGCCCTCGACTCTCAGTGTTGTCCGCCCGGGCCGGGAGCGCCAGCCGCAGCGGAGGGCCGCACGTCCTCCGGCACGTACCGGAACGGGAGGTTCTCCGGGTGGAGCTCGATCCTCGCCTTGCGCCTGAGCGCCTCGAGGAGCTGCGTCGACCCTTCCGCCACCCTGGCTTGCCGAAGAGCTTCCTCGGCACGGGACCGAAGCACCTCCTCGCTGTCCTGGCGCTCCGTCGGCCCCGACTGGTAGTAGAAGAGATACGGGGCTCCTTCCAGGATGACCACGGGGCTCACCTGACCCGGCTCGAGCTTCGCCAGGGCGTTCCTGACCTCGTCGGGCAGGGACTCTAGAGGGGCCTCCTGGAGCTGGCCTCCGTCGGGTCCGAGGTCCTCCCCCGACGCCGCGGCCCGGTCGAGCTTGCGCTTCATGGAGAGGATCTTGCGGCGCCGGCGCTCCGCGTCGTCTGGGGACGCCAGAGCGAACGACCGGAGCACGACCTGCGGCCGCGCTCGGAGAGCCTCGCGGTTCCGCGCGAGGTACCCGTCGACGTCGGACGGGGCCACCTTCGCCCGAAGTAGCGCGCTCGCTTCCCGCAGCTTCTGGATCGTGAGATCCCGGACCGCCAGTTTCCGGTCTTCCTCCGCCGGTGCCGATGCGCCGGGCGAGCCCTCGGCTCCGGATTCGAGGTACGACCTCAGCTCCTCCGGAGTTACCCGAATCCCCGTGCGGCGGGCCTCGGCCAGGAGCACTTCCTCGTCGATGAAGTTGTCGTAGAGCCGGCTCTTGACCCGGTCCAGGTCGTCCGCGGCGGAACGCTCGCCGTTGCCCTCTTCGGCCAGATTGTCCCTGAGATATTCGTCGAGATCGGCCACCGTCAGGGCCTTGCCGTCGAGGATCGCCACCGGCTTCCGCGACGGGTCAGGCGGCGGTGCAGGGGCGCAGCCCGGCAGCCCGAGGAACGCCGCCACGAGGAGTAGCGGGATCCGCGTCGCGGCCGTCCTCTGCGGCGCCGGGCGCCAGACGTTCGTCACCGTGGTTTCTCCGGAAAGGCAGCGGGGGTGGAGTATAGACTGCGAGAAGCCGGCCGTTCCAGGGCGCGGTGCCGCTCAGGCCGCGGTTTCGCCCGCCAGGCGCTCCAGAACTTCGCGCACCGTGCGAATCCGCTCCCCCGCGCGCTCGGGAGCCGGCAGGACCATGATCCCCGACGGGGTCAGCATGCCGCGCTCCCGGGCGAGCATCTCGACGATGCGGCGAGGCTCCAGGGTCGCCTTCTCGCGGAGGCGGATCTGGAGCCGCCCGTCGGCCACGTCGACGCTCCGGACCCCCGCGGCCTCCGCGGCGAGCCTGAGGCGGCCGAGGTCGAACAGGTTGACCGCCGGAGGTGGGAGGTGCCCATACCGGTCCTCGATGTCGGCCTGGAGCCGATCCACCTCGGCGCCGTCGCGCGCCGAAGCCAGCCGCTTGTAGAGCACGAGCCGATCCCCGACGTCGGGCATGTAGCTCTCGGGAACCTTGATGTCCACGCCGAGGTGGAGGCTCGCGGGGACGCGCTCCTCGATCCGCTCTCCCCGAAGCTCCCGGACCGCTCCCTCGAGGAGCTGCGCGTACAGGTCGAATCCGAGGGCGGCGATGTGGCCGTGCTGCCTCGATCCCAGGAACTCCCCCGCCCCGCGGATCTCGAGGTCGGCCGCGGCGAGCCGGAACCCCGCCCCCAGCTCGCTGAACTCCTGGAGCGCCTTGAGCCTCTTGCGCGCGGTGTCCGAGAGCGCGTGCCGCCCGGGGATGATGAAGTAGGCGTAGGCGTGGTGCTCGCTCCGGCCGACTCTTCCGCGGAGCTGGTAGAGCTGGGCGAGGCCGAATCGGTCCGCGCGATTGACCACGATCGTGTTGGCGCTGGGGATGTCGAGGCCGTTCTCGATGATCGTGGTGGTGACCAGGATGTCCGCCTCGCGGCTCACGAACCGGAGCATCGCCCGCTCGAGCTCCCGCTCCGCCATCTGTCCATGCGCCACCACCAGCCGCGCCTCCGGAGCCATCTCGCGCACCGCGCGAGCCATCGCCGGGAGCGTCTCGACGCGATCGTGCACCACGAACACCTGGCCGTTCCGCCGCAGCTCCTGCCGGATCGCCTGGGCGATCACGCTCTTTCGGAACGGGACCAGGTAGGTCTGGATCGCGGAGCGTCCCGGCGGCGGCGTCTCGATGACCGACAGGTCGCGCACGCCGGCCAGGGACATCTGGAGCGTGCGAGGGATCGGTGTCGCGGTCATCGCCAGCACGTCGATCCCAAGGGCGAGACTCTTCACCCGCTCCTTGTGGGCGACCCCGAAGCGCTGCTCCTCGTCCACGACGAGGAGGCCGAGCTTGCGAAAGCGCACGTCGCGGGAGAGCATGCGGTGCGTCCCGATCAGGACGTCCACCTCTCCCCGCTCGACCATGAGGAGCACCTCCTTGACCTCCGCTGGGGAGCGGAAGCGCGAGACCATCTCGACGCGGAGCGGAAACGGCGCGAACCGGTCCCGGAACGTGCCGAAGTGCTGCGCCGCCAGCACGGTGGTCGGGGCCAGAACCGCGACTTGGAATCCGTCGAGCACCGCCTTGAAGGCCGCGCGCACCGCGATCTCGGTCTTGCCGAAACCCACGTCTCCTACCAACAGCCGATCCATCGGCCGCGGCGACTCCATGTCCTGCTTCACGTCCCGGATCGCGCGCTCCTGGTCCGGGGTCAGCTCATACGGAAACGCCGCCTCCAGCTCCGCTTGCCAGGGCGTGTCCGAGGAGAACGCGTTCCCCTCCGCGGTCCTGCGCTTCGCGTAGAGATCGAGCAAGTCCTTCGCCATCGACACGACCGACTTCCTCACGCGGGACTTGATCCGGTCCCAGCCGGGTCCCCCGAGGCGGTCCAGATGCGGGCGGTGCCCGGCGACGCCGCTGTACTTCTGGACGAGGTCGAGGCGGTCGGTCGGGACGAAGAGCCGGTCGCCCGCCGCGAACTCGAGCAGCATGAAGTCCCTGTTCAGGCTTCCGCCTTTCGGCCGGCCCAACCCGGCGTACCGGGCAATTCCGTGGTCCACGTGGACCACGAGGCTCCCGACCTTGAGATCGCGGAAATCCGAGAGGAACGCGGCGCGTCCCCGGCCCTTCCGCTCGGGGGCCCTCGGCTCGTCGCCGAAGACCTCGCGCTCCGACAGGACGACGATCTTCTGCTCCGGGAGCTCAAAACCCGTCCTCAGACCGCCAGTCAGGACGTAGAGCCCGCCCGGTTCCCCCGAATCCGGCTCGAGCCGGTCCGCCGCGGACAGGAGCGCCGGGGCGTGCCCGTATTCGGTCAGGATCTCGGCGAGGCGCCCGGCGCTTCCCGGCGCTCGCATGACGCAGAGGGTCCTCGTGCCGGCCCCCCGCTCCGCGCCGACGCTCCGGGCCAGGTCGGCGACCCGGCCGGAGTAGCTCGGCGCCGGGCGCGACGCTGCGGTCAGCGAGACCGAGACGCCCGGCGGCGGCTCCCCGGCGAGCTCGTGGAAGAACAGCTCCGCCGAGCGCAGGCGATCGCGCACTTCCACCGGGCGGGCGTAGAGCCGGTCCGGGGGCGGCAGGATCCGGTCCCCGCTCTGCTCGTAGGCCGAGCGGGCGTCGTGGCCCGCCCGCGCCAGCTCCTCCTCGACTCGCGCGGGCTCGTCTACCGCGAGGAGCATCCCGGTGGCGTGCTCGAAGAGGAGGACCGGCCGCGCGGCGGTGAGCGACGCCAGCGCCTCGAGGCCGGGCAGGCATCCCTCGGCCCGCAGCGCGTCCAGGCGCTCGCGAAACTCCCGGACCGGGCCGTCCTCCCTTCTCGCCCTCGCCGTCCCGTCCTCGAGGTAGCGGGCGAGGCGCTCCAGGGCGTCGTCGCCCGCGGCGCTCTCCGCCGCCGGAGCGATCAACGCCTCCTCGACGAGGCCCGTGGACCTCTGGTGGTCCGTGTCGAACGAACGGAGCGAGTCTACCGCGTCGCCGAACAGCTCGATCCGGATCGGCTCGTCGGCTCCAGTCGGGAAGATGTCCACGATCCCGCCCCGTCGCGAAACCTCTCCGGGGGCGCTCACGGTGTCCACGCGGCGGTAGCCCGACGCCATCGCGTCGAGGACAAAACGGTCGGGAGGGAGGCTATCTCCTTTCCGTACCACGCGGGTCCGGGACGCCAGCTCCTCGGGCGACGGAAGTCGCGCGAGGAGCCCGCGAGCGGGGCAGAGTACGAGGTCCGCGTCGCCGCGCGCGAGCCGCCGGAGCGCGACGACGCGCTCATGGATGATCTCGGGATGCGCCGGGATGCCGTTGTAAGGATCGGCGTCCATCGCCGGGAGGACGGCGATGCGGCGAGGGTCGCGTCCCACGATGGAGGCGAACGCGGCGAGGTCGCGGTGCCAGGATTCCAGCGCGGTATCGTCGGGGACGACGAGCAGGATCCGGCGCCGGGTCCGCTCAGCGATGAGCGTCAGGACGAGGGCTCTGGCGCCCTCCACCAGCCCCTCGAGAGCCACGCCGCCTCTGCCTTCCTCAAGGCGGCGTTCGAGCTCGCGTAGGAACGGCGCGTCGAGGATCGGCGCGAAGAGGAAGAGACCGGCGCTCATCGGGCCCAGACTACGACCTCCCGCGCGACCTTACCAGCGGACCGGCTCGCCTCGGCCGACGCCCGTCGCGGACGGCGCCCAGCCTCACGCCTCGCCTCCGCCTCCACCGCGCCCCTCAGCCGGGACCTCCGGGTTGTACAGCCCTCTCCGGAACCGCCAACGCACCCGGGCCACATCGAAGATCATGTTGATCGGGTCGCCGAGGAGGCTCACCTTCGAGCCCGGGGAATTCCGCCAGACCACCGGAACCTCCCGCACCTTGAGGCCGAACCGCTTGCACAGGTAGAGGAACTCCACATCGAACGCGAACCGATCGACCACCATCTTCTCGAAGAGCGGGCGGACCCGGTCGCGGTCCAGGAGCTTGAATCCGCACTGCGTGTCGCGATACGGGAGGCCCGTCATCAGACGGATGATCCGGTTGAAGGTCCTCCCCATGGCCTGCCGCACCGCGCTCTGGCGAACTTCGACGCGCGAGCCCGAGAGGGCGCGCGAACCGATCGCGACGTCGAGGTCGCGCTCCCGCACAGCGTCGGCCAGGGTCGCGTGCTCCTCTATGGGGGCCGAGAGGTCGGCGTCGGTGAGCAGGACCCAGCGGCCCGCGGCCTCGACGACACCGCGCCGCACGGCATGCCCTTTCCCGCGGTTCTCGTCGCTCCTCAGGACCCGGCCCCGGCGTCCCCTCAGGACATCCGAGGCGATGCCCGCGGTGGCGTCCGACGAGCCGTCGTCCACCACGAGGATTTCCTCGGTCAGCCCCGCCTTCTCCACGTAGGCGGCGATCCTCGCCAGCGTTCCCGCGATGCGACGCTCCTCATTGTACGCAGGGATCACGACGGTCAGGTGGGGCCGGCCTGCGCGCTCTGCGGTCACGGCGTCCTCAGTTCGTCGCCGGGAGCGGCAGCGTGCCGCCCTCCTCGACGAATCGGTCGTACGGCTCCGCATGGCCGTGGTGGACGATGAACAGTCTCGGGTACTGGACCACGTCCCCGTTCTCGTCGAACGCGACGGGGCCCGAGGCTCCCGAGTAGTCCTCGATCGCGTCGAGACCGCGCCGCACGCTCTCCGGGTCCGGCGAGCCTTCCCGCTCCATCGCGAAAGCCAAGAGCTTCAGCGCGTCGTAGGCATGGGCGGCGAAGGGGTCGGGGTCCTCGTGGAACCGGGCGCGGTAGTCGGCGACGAAGCGGCGAGTGGCGGGACGGAGCGACTGGGGATCGAACGACGTCTCGGGAAACACGAGCCCCTCGGCGGCCGGC
>JAIQFR010000151.1 GCA_020073205.1 Terriglobia bacterium | reverse complement strand
GAATCCACGATCCGCTTCATCGCCCGCCGGTTCCCGGCACCCTTCTGCCGGTTGAACTCCGCGCGCGCGAGCCGCCACCACATGCACCAGCACCCGCCGCAGGCGCCGCGCTCTCCGAAGAGCGCCTCGAGGTCAAAGAAGCGGTCCGCGGTCAGCGGGCGGAACTCGACGCGCGGGCTCGGCTCGGCCGCGGAGCGAGGCTTCGTTCGGGTGGCCACGGCGTCTCCTCAGGCGAGCAGCGAGCGGACGATCTCCTGGACCTTCTTCCCGTCCGCGCTCCCCTTCACGCGGGGCATCACGAGCTTCATCACGGCGCCCATGTCCTTCGCCGATTTCGCGCCCGCCTCCGCGATCGCCTCGACGACGATCGCCCGGACCTCGTCGTCCGTGAGCGGGCGCGGCAGGTACTCGCGGACGATCGCGAGCTCGATCTGCTCCCGGGAGGCGAGGTCCTCGCGCCCGGCCTGACGGAACGCCTCGATCGAGTCCTTCCGCTGCTTCGCGTACGACGAGAGGGCCTCGACGACCTCGACGTCGGTCGCCTGGTGGTCCCGTCCCTGCTTCTCCCGCGACGCGACTTCGACCTCGAGCACCTTCGCCCGCATCATCCGCAGGACGCCGAGGCGGTCCTTCTCCCCGGACTTCATCGCCGCCTTCATGTCCTCGCCGATCCGGTCCTTGAGGCTCATGGTGGTCTCCCCCGTTCCGACGCATGATAGGACAACCTCGGTCGGCGTGGCGCATGGGCTAAGATGAAAGAGCGCCGGTCCACTCCGCGCGCGGAGTCCGTGTTTGGCCATCGTCCCCAATCCTTGGAAGGGGCTCGCCGGCCTTCCCCGGCAGGCCTGGATCCTGTTCGCGGTGACGCTCGTCAACCGCTGTGGGACCATGGTGCTGCCGTTCCTGGTGCTCTACATCGTCCGGTACGTCGGGTTCCCCGCGGGTCGCGCCGGCCTCGCGATGACCCTCTACGGGGTCGTCGCCCTCGTCGCGGCGCCGCTCTCGGGCCGGCTGTGCGACCGGCTGGGGCACCTCCGCGTGATGAAGCTCTCGCTATTCGCCTCGGGCGCTGCGCTGCTGGCTTTCCCGCTGGCCCGAACCTGGGGATCGCTCCTGGCCGCCACGGCGGTCCTCTCCTTCACGACCGAGTCGTTCCGGCCCGCGAGCCTGGCGGTCCTCGCGGACCTCGTCCCGCCCGAGCGGCGCAAGGCGCTGTTCGCCCTGAACCGGCTGGCGATCAACCTGGGGATGAGCGTCGGGCCCGCGGTGGGAGGCTTCCTCGCCACGCGCTCCTTCCGGGCCCTGTTCGTGGTGGACGGCACGACGTCGCTCCTCGCGGGGGTCGTGCTCACGGCGTTCGGCGCCGCGGCGGCCCCGGCGCGGGCCCACCGCGAGGCCGCCGACGGCGGTGCGGCCCCGGCGCCCGTGAAGACCTCCCGTCCCGCCCATCGGGACCCGAGGCTCCTCCTCTTCCTCGCGGCCGCGATCCCGGTCGGCGTGGTCTTCTTCCAGCACGCGACCGCGATGCCGCTCTACCTGGTGCGCGACCTCTCGCTCCCCGAGTCGTTCTACGGCCTGGTGTTCACCGTCAATACGCTGATGATCGTGTTCCTCGAGGTCCAGATCAACACGTCCACCGCCCATTGGCGGCACGGACGCACCCTCGCTCTCGGGGCGATGCTCACGGCCGCCGGCTTCGGCGCGCTGGCCCTCGCCCGTGGGCCGTGGTCGGTGATGGCGACGGTGGTGATCTGGACGTTCGGCGAGATGATCCTGCTCCCGGGGATGTCGGCGTACGCGGCCGAGGTCGCCCCCGCCGAGAGGCGCGGGGAATACATGGGCCTCTACTCGATGGCGTTCGGCCTGGCATTCACCATCGCCCCCTGGCTCGGCACGGAGCTCCTGGATCGGCTCGGCGCGAGCGCCCTGTGGGGAACGATGTTCGCGCTGGCGACGGTTTCCGCGATCGCGATGTCCCGACTCCCTTCGCCTCCGCGGCACGCTCCCGCTCGCTGACCCCGGTTATCATGGAGACGATGTCCTGGCTCAACCTGGGCTCGCTGTGTGGCTGCGTCGTCCTGGCCTTCGCCGCCTGGACCGCCGGGGGGTTCAAGCGTCCCGTTCCGTGGAGGACCGTGCGGGGGTCGGCGGTGCTCCTCGCCGTGCTCGGCGCCTCGGTCTTCTGGCTCCCGCCGACGCGCGCCCTGCTCCTCGGCGTCAACGACCTGGTGATCGCGATCCTCGACGCGGGCACCGCCGGGACTCGCTTCGTGTTCGGCCCGCTGTCGCTCTCTCCCGGGGAGGTCTCCCCGTCGGGGGACCGCTCGATCGGATTCGTGTTCGCCGCTCAGGTGCTCCCGGCGGTGATCTTCTTCTCGGCGCTGATGGCCGGCCTCTACCACCTCCGGGTGATGCAACCCGTGGTCCGGCTGTTCGCAAGGCTCTTCCACCGGACGATGGGGCTCTCGGGCGCCGAAGCGCTGGCCGGGTCGGCGAACATCTTCGTCGGGGTCGAGTCGGCGCTCGTCGTGCGGCCGTACCTCGAGGGGATGACGCGATCCGAGCTGATGAACGTGATCACGTGCGGCATGGCCACCACCGCGTCGACCACGCTGGCCATCTACATCATGTTCCTGAGGAATTCGTTCCCCCTGATCGCCGGGCACCTGATCTCGGCCTCGGTGATCGCCATCCCCGCCGCCGTGCTGACCTCGAAGCTCGTGTTCCCGGAGCGCGAGGTGCCCGCCACCCTCGGGAAGGTCCCGCCCATCGACGAGTCCGGCCGGGAGGCGAACCTGATGTCCGCCCTGGCCGCCGGCGCGTGGGACGGTCTCAAGCTCGCCGCCGGGATCGCGACGCTGCTCATCGCGATTCTCGGGTTCGTCGCGATCCTCGACCTGGCGCTGGTGAAGCTGACCTCGCCCTGGGCGCCCGCCCTCGGTGGGCCGGTGAGCATCGGCCGGACGCTGGGGTGGCTGTTCGCGCCGCCGGCGTGGCTCCTCGGACTCGAGCGGGCGGACCTCGGGAGCGCCGCGCGGATGCTCGGCGAGCGGGCGGTGCTGACGGAGGTCGTCGCGTACCAACGGCTGGGCGCGCTCGCCGCCTCGCGCGCGATCTCCCCCCGCAGCCTCGTGGTGCTCTCCTACGCGCTGTGCGGGTTCGCCCACGTGGCGAGCATCGGGATCTTCGTGGGCGGGACCGCCGCGCTGGCCCCCACGCGTCGTGGCGACCTGGCCGCGGTCGGCTTCAAGGCGCTGGTCGCCGCTACGCTCGCGACGCTGATGACCGGAGCGATCGCGGGGGTCTTCTACCACGGTCAGCCGTCGATCCTCGGGCTCTGAACTCGCCGCCCGGCGTGGACGCTTCCCCGCCCGGTGGCGTAGAGTGTTCCGCTCGGAGGTGGAGCGTGTCCGAGCTGAAAGTCGCGGTGGCGCCGATCGGACGGATGGACGCGGCCGAGGTGGAGGAGGCCGCGACGCGCGTTTCGAAAGCCCTTGCGAAGCCGGTCGAGCTCCGCGAGCCGCTCCCCCACCCGAAATCCGCCGAGGACGTGTCGCGCGGACAGTTCCGTGCTCCCGCGGTCCTGGCCGAAGCCCGCACGGCGCTGCCGCTGCTCAAGCTCCGAAAGACCGTGGGAGGGGCCGCGGGGGCGGCGCCCGTTCCGACCGCCCGTCCCGACGCGGTCGTCCTGGTGACCGATCTCGACCTGTTCTCGCCGGGCACCGACTCCGTGATGCTGGAGCTTGACGCATCGCGTCGTACGGCGCTGGTCTCGGTTCGGCGGCTGCGCGAGGCGTTCTACCGGAGGAAGCCCGACCCGGCGAGACACCGCTCCCGGCTGGTCAAGGAGATCCTGAGGGCCGTCGGCAAGATCCACGGGCTCCCCGACTGCGGCGACCCCGGCTGCGCCCTCTCTCCCGCGCAGGCGGTGGCGGACATCGACCGCAAGGGGGAGCGCTACTGCCCGGCCTGCTGGAAACGGCTGTCCACCGGAGCCATGAGGATCTGAGGGATCGGGAGACGGGCGACCTCCGCGGATCGCCGGCGGTCGCGCCTTAGGAGTCGGCATGAGCGGCGTCACCGGCAAGGAGCGCGACGCGATCACCGTGATCCTCGGCGGCGGCCGCGGAGCGCGCCTCGACCCCTTGACGCGACTCCGGAGCAAGCCCGCGGTGCCGATCGCGGGGAAGTACCGGCTCATCGACATCCCGATCAGCAATTCGATCCACTCCGGGATGGAGCGGATCTTCGTGCTGACCCAGTACAACTCGATCTCCCTCCACCGCCACATCGTCCGCACCTACAAGTTCGATCCCTTCTCCCGCGGCTTCGTGCAGATCCTCGCGGCGCAGCAGACCCCCGAGGACGACACCTGGTTCCAGGGAACGGCCGACGCGGTCCGCCAGAACTTGAGGATCGTGACCGAGCTGTACGGCGAACTGGTCCTGGTCCTCGCCGGCGACCACGTGTACCGGATGGACTACGGAGACCTCGTACGCGAGCACGTCGAGAACCGGGCCGACGTGACCCTGTCGGTCTCCCCTTGCTCCGCGGAGGAGGTCGGCGGGTTCGGCGCGGTGCGGGTGGCGCCGGACGGCCGGGTCGTGGAGTTTCGCGAGAAGCCGGGCACGCCGGAGGCGCGGGCCGGCATGGAGGTTCCCGGGGACCTCCTCGAGCGCCGCGGGGTCGCGGCGGACCGTCCGTACCTGGCCTCGATGGGGATCTACCTGTTCGACAAGAAGGTCCTGGTCGAGGCGCTCGAGAACCGGCTGGCGGATTTCGGCCGGGACGTCATACCCGCCGCGGTCTCGAGCCGGAAGGTGTACGCCCACCTCTACGGCGGCTACTGGCGCGACATCGGCACCATCCGCGCGTTCTACGACGCGCACCTCGACCTGGTGAGCCCGGACCCCCCGTTCACGTTCGGGGACCCGGGATGGCCGATCTACACCCACCCGCGGTACCTCCCGGGCGCCCGAGTGAGCGGGACGCGGTTCAACCGCGCGATCCTGTCCGAGGGGAGCCTGGTGATCGGCTCCACCGTCGAGGATTCGGTCATCGGCGTCCGTGCGGTGCTGCACGGCGTCACGGTGCGCCGGTCGCTGCTCATGGGCGCCGACCCGCACCCGCCCGAAGGGCCGCCCGGGGCGCCCCCGGTCGGGATCGGGGAGGGAACGCTGATCCGGGACGCGATCATCGACAAGAACGCCCGAATCGGCCGGAACGTCCGGATCGTGAACCCGGACAAGCTCACCGACGCGGAGGGGCCCGGCTGGGCGATCCGGGACGGGATCGTCGTCGTGATGAAGAACGCGGTCGTCCCCGACGGGACCACGATCTGATCCATGCCGGAGGGGCCGCCCTCGGTCGCCTTCCTTCCCCGTTCCGCGCCTCCCGTTCGAGAATAGCGACCATCGGACCCCCCAACGTCCGGATTCTCCCGAGCGTCTTCGGCTACGATGCGCTACTCCACGGAGCCCGCACCGGACGGATACGCTGAAGGAGGAAACCCCACCATGGACTCCAGGACACGACGGGTCGCTCCGCTCGCCCGACTGGCGCTCCGAGGCGCCGTGGCGCTCGCCCTGTGCGTCCCCGCGTTCGCTCAAGCGGCCCCTGCGGCCGGGTCCGCGCCCGCGGACGACACCCCGTCGGTCAAGGTCGGCGGGACGCTCTTCGCGGACTTTACCTACCAGACGGCGCCCCAGGGATCGAACAGCGAGGGAACCTACAAGCCCAGCTCGTTCAACCTCACCCGGGCGTACATCAACGTCACCGGCAACCTCTCCCACCGGATCTCGTTCCGCTTCACGCCGGACATCAAGCAGGAAACCAAGGCGGACGCCGACGTGAAGGGCAGCTACGTGTTCCGGACGAAGTACGCCTACGGCCAGTTCAGCCTGGAAGACTGGTTCCCGAAGGGCTCGTGGGTGCGCCTGGGCGTCCAGCCGACGCCGTACCCCGGCTACATGGACGACATCTACCGCTACCGGTTCCAGGGCAGCGCCTTCACCGACCGGGAGAAGCTCCTGGGCACGGCCGACACCGGTGTCTCCGCGCAGTTCTCGTTCCCGGGCAGCTACGGCGACGTCCACTTCGGACTCTTCAACGGCGAGACCTACACGGGAGCCGAGACGAGCGACCAGAAGGCCTACCAGATCCGCGCCGCCTTCCGCCCCGTCCCCGCGTCGCCGGCCCTCAAGGGGCTCAGGTTCGCGGCGTTCGCGGACCTCGATCACTACATCCGCGACGCGGTGAAGCGGCGGCTCGTCGGCGCGGTGACCTTCGAGCACGCCCGGGTCAACGCCGGGATCGAATACCTCGAAGCGAAGGACCAGGACCCGGACAGGAAGTTCCCGGTGAGCCTGGTCCAATCGACCGTCGTCGACTCGAAGGGCTGGTCCGCGTGGGTGACGCCGAAGCTCGGCAAGGGCTTCGAGCTGCTGCTGCGTCACGACGACTACGAGCCCGACGAGACCCGGGACGCCACGAAGACCCGGTCCATCGCCGGCGTCGCTTACTGGCCGCGGCTCCAGAAGGGAGTAACCGCGGCCGTGCTGCTCGACTACGAAGGGACGACGTACGACAAGTACGCCTCGGTCGTGAGCGACCCCACGAAGCTGCCCAAGGACGAGAAGAAGTGGGCGCTCCACGTCCAGCTCAACTTCTGAACGCGGTGTGTGGCCGAACGGGGCGGGGTCTTTGCCTGCTTCTTTGAGAAGGCCCTACAAACGCTCCCAGTCCTGACGCGAGATTCCGGCTTGACGGAGAACCACGGCAAGCAGCCCGACCGAAATGTCTCCTCGATGCGGGTTCGGAACCGCGAGGACCAGACCACCCTTCTGCATGAACTCGTGTCGTCCGCCGGAGTACGGTCCCGAGAACCCGGCGCGCCGTAGCCCCGCGATCAGCTCCCGGCGCTTCAGCGGCTTCCACGGCGGCATCAGCCGGCCTTCCGAATTCGAATCTTCGCTCCACCGAGCGAGGGAACCTCGAGGCCGCGCGACACCCGCACCAGAACCCACTCCTCGATCACCTCTTGGAGCGTGGCCCGGCAAGATTCCAGGGTTTCTCCCGTTGCGACGACGCCTCGGAGGCCACGCACCTCGGCGCAGTACGTGCCGTCCTCGAGCTGCGTGTAGCGCGCCCGCTTCAACGCTTCATCCAAGTAGTTTCGAATCATCGTGACCTCGCGCGTCCGGGCGCGACAGCGCCCCCGTCGCTCCGCTTCCTTTCGTCGCACCGGAGGCCAAAACGACGGCTGCGACGGCCCGTCATATCTCGAGGCCTGCCGCCAGGAACCGGCGCCTCGCGACGGCTTATCCTAGCGCGAATCGGCCCTGCATCGACACTCGGGTGACGGCCCCGTGCGACTCGCTATCGTCATGCCGAGGCGGACATCCGAGCCGCTTCGAAGGCACGGCATGGTGAGGAAGAGGGCCGCTTTGGACGATCCGAAACGGAGCGCCGCTCCGGTCTCTGCCCCGACTCGAGCGCCCGTCACGGGCACGCCCCACCGGTCCGCGCGGACCCATCGGATCGATTCCCGAGATTGCCGCCGCAGGCGTTCCTCGATCGTACGAGGTAGAAGAACCTGGTCCCCGCGCCCGGGGTCGCCGGATCGCTCGCCGTCGTCGCCGTGAGGTCCCTGGCCGCGCAGGATGGCGCCGAGAAGTCCGAGGCGACGGCGCTGCGGAGCAAGTCGTAGAGGACCACGGTGCCACCCTGCGCCGCGGGTGCCTGCCACGCCATGGCGGTCTCGTCGATGACGCTGGGGAAGACCAGTCCCGTGGCCTCGCCCGGGACGGCCCAGGCCGTCGGGTCCGTCGGCGCCCCATCGCAGGCGTCGCCGCGGCCGTCGCCGTCCGCGTCGGCCTGGTCCGGGTTGTAGACCGTCGG